>JAUVDU010000003.1 GCA_030595135.1 Deltaproteobacteria bacterium
CACCGGCTGCCATTGATTCGGCCATACGAGTCATCTCCAGTAACGGTCGAATAAAATGACGGGCCAGGATAAAACCGAAAAGCAAAGCAATCAAAGTAACTACGCCGATACCAAAAATTATCGCCTTACGGCTGTCGGAGATCCGCTGTTGGATCAAGATCAAGGGCAATGAAGCCCGGGCATAACCGAGGAGTTTGCGCTGATCCCGAATCGGTCGAGCAAGATACATCATGTCGGTTTGCAGTGAGTCACTAAAACGGGTGGCAATGCCAAAAGGGTAATGTTGTGAATCGAGAATTTCCGGGCGCTGAGCATGGTTATCCATGGAGGCCGGATCTTTGTCTGAATCGGCCAGGACAATACCCTCAACCCCGATCAATGTAAAACGAGTATCGGTCTCATCGCCGAGTTTTTTGAGCATCGACTGCAAGATTGGCGTCGCTCCATTTCCCAAATGTGGCAAAATCAGGCTGCTCAATAAGAGAGTACGAACCTCAAGCGATCGTCTAACTTCACATAAAGTTCTTTGCTCAATTTGCCGGCTGACACTACTACTGACAATAATAGCAGCGAGTGAAATAATGATAACAAAAACTGCATAGATCTTCCAAAGTATACGTGAACGCAACAAAACCATTTGATTTACTCGTTTATGTTTTTAGTAACTATTCAGCGAACCCAGATTATCCTAAAATTCATATCGAGTAGGATGTAAAACCCCTGTCGCTTAATAGTTACAATTTTTAAAGCGATAACCGATACCGCGAATGGTTTCAATCAAATCGCGGTGAGAACCAAGCTTTTTTCGCACCGCCTGAATATGAACATCAATATTACGGTCAATGATAAAATTATCCTCTCCCATAACTTTTCCCATGAGTTGATCACGGGTAAAAACCCATCCCGGATGCTGAGCTAAAAAGTAAATAAGTTTAAACTCCGTTGCCGTCAAATTGACCGCAACCCCATCGACCAGGACCTCATAGCGGCGGGCGTCGATGATTACACCCTCACAATTGATACACAATCCGGCCAATTCGTCCGAACTATTCATCCGGCGGCGCAAAACCGCCCGCACCCGGGCCAGAAGTTCTCTGGGACTAAAAGGTTTTGTTACATAGTCATCGGCACCGAGTTCCAAACCTAAGACTATATCACTCTCTTCACTACGAGCACTGACCATGACAATCGGTATCTGGAGAGTTGCGCTATTGTCTTTTAAATGCTTGCATATTTGCAAACCATCAAGACCGGGAAGCATGAGATCAAGAAGAACGAGATCAGGTAACTTTTCCTGAATCATTTTTAGACCTTTTACCCCATCGGCAGCGCCAAAGACCTGATAACCTTCACGTTCCAGGTTATAGATCAACACTTCCCGAATATCGACTTCATCTTCAACTACAACAATTGTCTTTTTACTCATTGTTTATTTCCCCTGGCGTTGAGAGGCGCTTTATTTACTTTTATTTTACTTGATAATAAATGATAATTATAAAGATTAAATAAAGGAAGATAAAATTTTTGCCAAAAAAAAGCGGCCCCCCATTCAACAGGAGACCGCTTTATAAACAATCGTAGAGAGTATATACTAGGCAGATTTTTACTTTTCCGCCTTTTCCTCACTCTCGGAATCTTCGACAGGAGTTGCAGCTTCGACCTCTGCCGTCTCATCGGCTTCTGTTGCCACCGCAACTTCGTCTGCTTCAGCTGTTTCAACTTCTGCTTCAGTCTCAGCCTGGGCTGTCTCCAGTTCCTCTTCAACGCCAGCTTTCACCTGAGCTTCGACCGTAGCCGCTGCAACCGTCTCAATCGGATCTTCTTTAGCCTCAGAGCTTTTCATCTCTTCGCTGCTAAAACGAACAAAAGTCATTGGGGCTTGATCGACAAATCTGATCCGCGATTTTATCAAACGCGTATAACCACCTTGACGTTCGCTGAAGCGAGGTGCAATCTCATCAAAAAGTTTTTGTACCAACTGATGATTGTTTAAGTATTTAAAAGCCTGACGGCGGGCATGCAAGGTTCCTTTTTTACCTAAAGTAACCAAACGATCCACGACTCCACGTAACTCTTTTGCCCGGGCATCAGTGGTTTCGAGATGTTCATGAATAATCATGGACGAGGCCAGGGATCTGAACATGGCTTTCTGATGGCTGGGACCCCGACCAAGTCGGCGGCCGGATACTCTATGTCGCATAAGCTTACTTCTCCTTAATTACTGCTCTTCGTAGTCGTCACTCATTACTTTTTTAATCATTTCAGCGTTCTTGGGATCAAACTCAGGCAGTTTCATGCCCAGTGAGAGACCCATGGTGGTCAAGATTTCCTTGATTTCAAGCAGAGATTTACGACCAAAGTTCTTAGTCGTTAACATCTCCGATTCACTTTTCTGAACCAGCTCACCAATCAGTTCGATATCGGCATTTTTCAGACAATTCGCCGACCTTACTGACAATTCGAGCTCACTGACATTACGATAGAGGTTTTCATTAACCTCTTCTTTCTCTTCGACTTCAACCTCTTCCACTTCTTCGGGCTCAATATCCTCATCAAAATTGATAAAAACAGACATCTGCTCTTTGAGTATCTTGGCGGAATAAGCTAAAGCATCAAGCGGTTCAAGACTGCCATCGGTCCAAATTTCAATCGTCAACTTATCATAATCGGTCTGCTGACCAACCCGCGCATTCGTAACAACATAGTTAACCTTAATCACCGGGGCAAAGACACCATCAAGAACGATAGTCCCAATTGGATAGGACTGCTGCTCACTAATCTGCCCGGCCGGCATGTAACCTTTACCGGTTTGTGCCGTCAGAGCCATTTTTAGCGTGGCATCACTCTCGAGGGTTGCAATATGATGGTCTGGATTTAGAATTTCAACATCCTGATCAACTATAAGATCACCTGCAGTAACGTTCTTTTTACGACTCCCTTTGGCGTCGATATAAAGCGTTTTTGGATGGTCAGTATGCATCTTCAACGCAACCCCCTTGAGATTCAAGGAGACAATAGTCACATCCTCCTGCACCCCGGGGATCGCCGAAAACTCATGATTAACCCCATCAATATGATATGAAGTAATCGCGGCCCCCTGCAAAGAAGATAACAACACTCGCCTTAAGGCATTACCCATTGTGATACCAAAACCACGCTCCATAGGCTCAACCACAAATTTACCATAGGTCGACGTTAAGCTGGCTTCATCGGTTTTCACATCGGCGGGCTTAATTAGTTCACGCCAATTCTTATATATCAATGACATATATCACACCAGTTGGGGTTAGCGAGAGTAAAATTCAACTATCAACTGCTCATTGATCGTCGAAGAGATATCTTCACGCTTCGGCAGAGCCTTAAGCACTCCGCGTCCTTTCTCTTTATCGATCTCAATATATTGCGGCAGACTGCGTCTTCCGGCGGAAGCTAAGGCTTCACTGATCCGATTAAGCTTACGACTCTTTTCGCAAACTTCAACCACATCATTTACGGAAACTTGAAAAGATGGAATATCAACCCGCTTTCCGTTAATCAGAAAATGACCATGAGCAACCAATTGCCTGGCTTCAGCCCGAGTATTGGTAAATCCCATCCGGTAAACGGTATTGTCAAGACGCCGTTCGACCAAAATCAGGAGGTTTTCACCGGTAACCCCTTTTTGCCGATCAGCCTTGGCAAAATAGCTGCGAAACTGTTTTTCAAGAAGTCCATAAATCCGACGGACTTTCTGTTTTTCCCGCAACTGTGTAGCATATTCGGTAAACTTCATCCTTCTCTGACCATGCTGGCCAGGCGCATAAGCGCGACGATCATAGGCACACTTCTCAGTATAACAACGGTCTCCCTTAAGAAACAGTTTAGCCCCTTCACGCCGACACTGGCGACAGACAGATTCTCTGTATCGTGCCAAAACTTCCTCCTTAGACTAAACTCTTCTCCGCTTCGGGGGGCGACACCCGTTATGCGGAATGGGAGTAATATCTCGAATAACATTAATGGTCATACCAACACTCTGGATCGCCCGGATAGCCGACTCGCGCCCTGATCCGGGCCCTTTGACATGGACATCGACCGTCCGCATACCATGATCCATAGCCTTTTTAGCTGCATCTTCCGCTGTCTGCCGAGCTGCAAAAGGAGTACTTTTACGCGATCCTTTAAACCCGACAACGCCAGCATTGGACCAAGCAACTACATTCCCATGAGGATCAGTGAAACTGACCTTGGTATTGTTAAAAGTAGCCAGTATATATGCGATCCCGGCAGGAACGTTCTTTTTCACCCGGCTTTTGCCAGTTCTACCCTTCGGTTTAGCCATTTCCCCTCCTAGCAGCTTAAGATATTTAAGCGCTGCCAGTAATCAATTACTTAACTATTTGCGTTTTCTCGATATCGGTCCGCGAGCCGGGCCCTTGCGAGTCCGAGCGTTGGTCTTCGTACGTTGTCCCCGAACCGGCAGACCACGACGGTGACGCAAACCTCTATAACAACCAATATCCATCAATCTTTTGATATTAGTGGTCACATCACGGCGCAGATCACCCTCAATTTTGTACTCAACCTCAATTTTTTCACGAATACGAGCTAACTGATCATCATTCAAATCATCGCTGTCGGTATTCGGGTCGATTTCAACGTCAGCAAGGATTTTCTGCGCACTGCTTCTTCCTAATCCATAAATATAGGTCAGGGCAATGACAATTCTTTTATTTCGGGGTAAGTTCACCCCAGCGATTCTAGCCAATGGATTCTCCTCCTAGCGCGTAAATTATCAACCCTGGCGTTGCTTATGTTTCGGGTTAACACAAATAACCCGTACTACACCATGACGTTTAATCAATTTGCACTTATCGCACATTTTTTTTACAGATGCTCTAACCTTCATCTCTTACTCCACTTACTATTTCTACTTTGCCGGAATTACTGTATCTAGCGGCTCCGGTAGGTTATCCGTCCACGAGTCAAATCGTAAGGTGATAGCTGGATGGTTACTTTATCTCCGGGCAAAATTTTAATAAAATGCATGCGCATTTTTCCCGAGATATGAGCTAATACACGATGCCCATTCTCCAGGTCAACCCGAAACATTGCATTCGGCAAAGTTTCGACAACCGTCCCTTCGACCTCTATAACATCCTCTTTATTCGACATTTCTTATTACCACCAAACCCACATTCTTTCTTTTTATTCAGTTGATGTCAATAACCAAGCTATAACATACAAATAAACTTAACTATTTACAATTTGCTCAAAATTTCAGAGCCGTTCGCGGTGATCGCTATCGTATGTTCAAAATGGGCTGACAGCTTGCGATCTTTAGTTACCGCCGTCCACCCGTCTGCCAACACTTGAACCGCATAACCGCCAATATTTATCATTGGCTCTATCGCCAATACCATACCCGCTTTCAGGATCAGACCGGTTCCCGCTTTTCCGTAATTAGGTATCTGCGGAGGCTCATGTAACTCAGTCCCGATACCGTGGCCGACAAAATCTCTAACCACGCTATAGCCAAACCCTTCCGCATATTTCTGCACGCTATTTGATAACGTATAAAGTCTTTCGCCGGGACATGCGCATTCAATCGCTTTATGGAGTGACTCTTCAGTCACCTGCATAAGCCTCTTTGCCTCCTGACTAACCGTACCAACCGGCACTGTTATTGCCGCATCACCGTAGTAGCCATCAAGGAATACCCCAACATCGATACTGATTATATCACCATCCTTCAGTTTGCGTTTTTTCGAAGGAATACCGTGAACTATCTCATAATTGATCGAGGTACAAAGGGTTGCGGGAAAACCAGCATACCCTTTAAAAGCGGGACGAGCACCTTGCCTGATAATCTCATCTTCGGCCAACTTGTCTAAAGCTCCAGTACTGACGCCTGGACAAATCCTCTGCTTTACCAGCTGCAACACTTCAGCCACCATCCGGTTAGCGGCTCTTAGTTTCGCAATTTCACGCTTGGAACGAAGTGCTATCATCCATTGACAACGGCCATTATTGCCGCATAGATTTCATCTGGAGATCCGGTTCCGGGTATCGAGCGCAGAACCTTTTTTGCACCGTAATAATCAATCAAAGGGGCAGTCTGATTATGATAGTTTACCAACCTGACCGAGATTGCCGCTTCTTTGTCGTCGTCTCTCTGGTAGAGCTTAGCTCCGCAAAGATCACAAATTCCGTCAACCTTTGAAGGGTTGAAAAGTTTGTGAAAACTGGCTCCACAGGTACACATCCAACGCCCCGTCAAGCGAGCCATAAGGTCGGCATCCGGAACTTCGATACTAACAACATGATCAATCTGACGACCGGCTTTATCCAACATTTCAGTCAATGATGCCGCCTGATCAACAGTTCTCGGAAAACCATCAAGGATAAAACCCTTAACACAATCATTTTCCTTAAGGCGATCATCGATAATCCCGATAACCACGGAATCGGGCACCAATTGTCCGGCATCCATATATTTTTTGGCTTCAAGACCCATCTTGGTGCCGTCTTTGACGGCGGCTCGGAGAATGTCACCTGTCGAAATTTGCGGGATATGCAAAGCATCAATCATCTTTTTTGCTTGCGTCCCTTTTCCGGCTCCGGGAGGTCCCAATAAAATCAAGTCCATGACATTCTCCTTAAATCTGATGGTTATTTAAGCTAAATGATATCCTGTCAATTCCAATTATAACGTTAGCGACGACGTCCGCCCGCCTTCTTCATCAACCCTTCATAATTTCTCGACATCAGGTGAGATTGAATCTGCTGGATAGTATCGATACCAACACCGACCACAATCAACAGAGCCGTGCCTCCGAAAAAGAAAGGTACATTAAATTTACCAATCAACAACATTGGCAGAACACAAACCACTGAGACATAAACAGCTCCCCAGAAGGTCAAGCGAGTCAGTATCTTATCCAGATATTCAGTCGTACGCTTACCCGGTCTGATCCCCGGAACATAGCCGCCGAATTTTTTTAGATTATCAGCCACATCATCCGGCTTAAAAGTTACCGCCGTATAGAAATAGCAGAAGATAAAGATCAATACAACGTAGACAACGTTATATAAGATACTGCTTGGAATAAACGCCGCCGTAAACTTTTTCATGATCGGGATATCAATGAATCCTGCAATAGTTGCCGGAAACATGATAATCGATGATGCAAAAATCGGCGGGATAACCCCGGCGGTATTTATTTTCAAAGGCAAATGCGTACTTTGACCACCGACCATTCGCCGTCCCTGTACACGTTTAGCATACTGAATCGGTATTCGGCGTTGAGCCATCTCAATAAAGACAATCACCGCAATGGTTACCGCCATGAGTATGATGATAAACATCATAATAAAAAGACTCATTTCACCGGTTTTTATCAGGCGAATTGAGTTGATAATAGCCGCCGGGCCGCGGGCTACAATACCGGCAAAAATAATCAACGATATACCGTTACCAATACCTCGTTCAGTAATCTGTTCACCAATCCACATAATGAAAGCGGTACCGGTAGTCAGGGTAATGATAGTCAATATTCTAAAACCCCAACCCGGGAACATGACAATCATCTCACCGGCCGGGCCTTGCATACTTTCAAGCCCGACAGCTATGCCAAAACTCTGGATGACACTCAGTAAAATAGTACCATAGCGAGTGTAGCGACTAATTTTGCGACGCCCGGCTTCACCCTCTTTCTTAAGCCGTTCAAGGGTAGGAACAACCATAGCCAGCAGTTCAATAATAATTGAAGCACTGATATAAGGCATAATCCCCAATGAGAATACCGACAATCGACTCAGTCCACCCCCGGAAAACATGTCAAACATGCCCAGTAGTGTGCCCTTGGCCTGTACAAAAAATGCCGCCAGAGCCTGACCATCGATACCCGGAGTCGGCACGTGAATACCGATGCGATAGACAAAGAGTAGCAGGAACGTCCAACCAAGGCGTTTCTGCAACTCCGGAATATTGCCGATATTTTCAATGCCCTTAAGCAAGCTGTGCCTCCTCTACCAGACCCCCGGCCTGCTTGACCTTTTCGATCGCGGTAGCACTACAGGCAGTCACCCGAATCGTCAATTTCTTATTTAAAAGACCATTACCCAAGAGTTTGATGCGAGTTTCCCGCTGGTTTATCAATCCCTGAAGCTTTAGCGCTGCAGCGTCAACGATACTGCCATCCTCAAAACAATTAAGCTGATGCACGTTGACAATTGCATACTCTTGACGAAAAATATTGGTAAAACCACGCTTGGGGATGCGCCGTTGCAGAGGCATCTGTCCACCCTCAAACCAGGGATGGATACCACCACCGGAACGAGATTTCTGTCCCTTATGGCCACGTCCGGCAGTTTTTTGATTTCCGGATCCGGATCCACGTCCAACTCTTTTTCTATTTTTAGCGGCTCCACTATCAGCCGGCAATGAAGATAAATTGACCATTTATTTCCTCAAATCTTAAGACAGCTTAAATCTGTCAGACTCTTTCGACATCTACCATATAAGAAATCTTACGCACCATTCCTGCAATCTGCGGAGTTTCCGTCAAGGTTACGCTCTGTCGTATTTTACGCAAACCTAAAGCTTCAGCCGTTTTCTTATGCTTTATCAAACGGCCGGCGCAACTTTTCTTCAATGTTATCTTAAGGGTACTCATTTTATCGCTCCAGTGTCCTTACTTTTCAGAATGTAGAGTTTGTGCCGTAAACCTGTAACACCTGCTAACTGTTAAGCTTTAACTGTTTGTTCCGGTTACGGGAAACCTGCTCAACACTCTGAAGCTGCATAAGGCCGTCTACAGTAGCTCGTACTGCATTATGAGGGTTGTTGGAACCAATACATTTAGTCAAAATATCTTTGACCCCAGCTGACTCCAACACAGCCCGAACCGCCCCACCGGCAATCACACCGGTTCCGGGAGAAGCCGGTCGCAATAAAACCTTTCCGGCACCGTAATTTCCGACCACCTGATAAGGAATAGTATTGCCGACCAAAGCAACTTGAACCATCTCACGCTTAGCAGCTTCGGTACCTTTGCGCACAGCTTCCGGCACTTCATTGGCTTTTCCCAAACCAAATCCGATCTGGCCCTTGCCGTCACCAACAACGACCAATGCGCTGAAACTGAATCGCCGACCACCTTTTACAACCTTAGCAACCCGGTTGATCTTGACCACCCGTTCAGTTACTTCATCCTCAAGAAATCTGGGCTTTTCCAAGCCACACCTCCATTATTTACAGTTTTCGCTATAGCTTGTTCAAAATCAGAACTAAAATTTCAGCCCGGCCTCTCGTGCCGCATCGGCAAGCTCTTTGATGCGCCCGTGATAAATAAAGCCATTGCGGTCAAAGACAACTTCCTTGATATCGCCGGCCTGCAAACGCTCGGCGATAAGACGTCCAACCTCTTTAGCAGCAGCCCGATTTCCACCAGATGAGAGGGAAAAATCCTTCTCTAAAGTAGAGGCCGATGCCAAGGTTGTTTGCTGAACATCATCAATTGCCTGAATATAGATATTCTTGGCGGATTTAAAAACCGAGAGTCTCGGGCGCACTGCACTGCCGCTGACGATACTCCTGATCTTCCGCTTTTTCTTCTCTCTTATAACTCTTTTTCTTGCTTTCAGATTCACCACATCACCTCAATAAATCTATTTACCAGCCTTACCGGCTTTACGAATAACATATTCGTCTGTATATTTGATGCCTTTACCCTTGTAAGGTTCGACCGGACGGAATGATCTGATATCGGCCGCTACGGCCCCAACCAATTGTTTATCAATCCCCTGGACTACTACTTTCTCTTTATCGACAGAGATATTAATTCCATCCGGTATCGGATAAGCAATGGGATGCGAAAAGCCCAACGCCAGATCCAGGGTATTACCCTTGACCGCCGCCTTGTAACCAATCCCTTTAATCTCTAAAGACTTACTGAACCCTTCAGTTACTCCGGCAACCATATTGGCCAGCAGAGCCCGCATTAATCCATGAAATGAACGTGAACGACGATCATCAGACACCCGGGTTACATTTACAGTCCGGCCGTCAACATCAACGCCCACACGATCCACCAGAACCTGCTGCAAACTGCCTTTAGGCCCCTTAACCTTAACCATTCCCTCTGCCACAGCTACTTCAACGCCCTGCGGCAGCAGAATCTCTTTTTTACCGATTCGAGACATCTTTTACCCCTACAACCTAAACGCTGCTTTACCAGACAGAGCAGATATATTCGCCGCCAACTTGAAGTTTTGCAGCCTGTTCGCCACTAACCACCCCTTTCGAAGTCGAAAGGATACTGGTTCCGAGACCATTACGTATTACCGGAATTTCATCATGTTTAACATAACGCCGCAAACCGCTACGACTCTCACGGCGAATGCCATTGATGATCGATCGACCCTGCTCGTCATATTTGAGGTAGAGGCGTAATGTACCTTGTACTTCACCGCTCAATACCTTAAAGTTCTTGATGTAACCTTCTTCTTTAAGAATCTCGGCCAGACTTTTGTTCATCTTGGTCAAGATAATATCAACTTTTTCTAAATTGACCATCTTCGCATTACGAATCCTGGTCAACATATCAGCGATCAAATCGGTTGCCGACATTTCACTCACCTTTTAAAAATGTTTATTGCTCAGTTTGACTACCAGCTCGATTTTATGACACCGGGTATATCGCCTTGGGACGACAGGGTACGAAAACAGATTCTGCACATATCGAATTTGCGATAGTATCCCCGTGGTCGTCCACATAATGGACAACGATTATATTCCCGCACTGCAAATTTCTTAGGTCGTGAAGCCTTGACCATTATTGACTTTTTAGCCATCTAACAACTCCTAGGTTACCGGCCCCGGTCAGACGTAGGGCAACCGGTAAAAAAATCATTTCCGGAATGGAAAACCAAACAGGCTTAATAACTCACGACCTTCTTCATCGTTTTTGGCGGTCGTCACTACTGCGATATTCATACCCTTAATTTTGTCAACATTTTCGAGGTCAATTTCAGGGAATACCAACTGCTCACGAAAACCCAAAGAGTAGTTCCCCCGACCATCGAATGCTTTTCCGGGAATCCCCTTGAAGTCACGTACCCGTGGCAGAACAACATTGATCAATCTTTCAAGGAATTCATACATGACTTCACGGCGCAAAGTTACCATACAACCGATCGGCATTCCTTCACGCAATTTAAACTGCGCAATCGATTTCCGGGCCTTGGTGATTACCGGCTTGCGACCGGTTATAGCCGCCATTTCGGCAACCGCCGATTCGAGAATTTTAACATTGTGCACCGCCTCTCCGAGGCCCATGTTAACCACGACCTTTTCCAAGCGCGGAACTTCCATGACATTGCCATAGGCAAATCTTTTGCGCATGGCCGGCACAACTTCCTGCTGATATTTTTCCTTAAACAAGCCCATCTAGCTTTGCCCTCCGGGGTCAACTACTTATCAAAAAGCTCTTCGCACTGTTTACAGTAGCGAACATTTTTGTTATCGCCCATTTTCCGCACTCCACTCCGAACCGCTTTGTCACACTTATCGCAATAGAGCATGACTTTGGAACGATGAATGGATGCCTCTTTTTCAATTATTCCACCCTGAGCCTGATCCATACCAGGTTTAGTATGTCGCTTGACAAGGTTGAGTTTTTCAACAACTACCCGGTCTTTAGCATGGATAACCCTTTTGATTTTCCCGCTCTTACCTTTATCTTTTCCGCCGATGACCATTACTTTGTCATCTTTTTTAAGCTGCAACATTGCAACACTCCAAAACTTTTGTTTTAAGCTACCCCTTACAGTACTTCTGGTGCCAGGGATACAATTTTCATAAAATTCTTAGCCCTCAGTTCACGAGCTACAGGACCAAAAATACGGGTCCCAATGGGCTCATTTTGAGGGTTGATAAGAACCGCTGAATTGCAGTCGAATTTAATATAGCTGCCATCCTGGCGACGAACCTCTTTGGCACAACGCACGACCACAGCCTCTAGAACTTCACCTTTTTTTACCTTGGAGTTGGGTATGGCTTCCTTTATAGAAACCTTGATGATATCACCGACTCTGGCATATCGCCGACGGGAACCACCCAGCACCTTGATACATAACATCTTTTTCGCTCCCGAATTATCTGCTGAGTCAAGGAGCGTCTCAACCTGGATCATCTTATAAATTCTCCCAGTAATACATCTGCATTGCCAATAAAGAGAGGCTCTTACTTGATAGCCTGAACCACGATTTTACTTACCCGCCAACACTTGTCTTTACTCAAAGGACGGCACTCGGTTATGGCCACGGTATCACCGAGTGCACACTGGTTAAGAGCATCATGAGCTTTATACTTACTGCTTCGACGAATATATTTCTTGTAAGTCGGATGTTGCTTTTTAGTCGAAACCTCAACAACTACGGTTTTATCCATCTTGTCACTGGTAACCAAACCTACCATCGTCCGTTTATTTCTCTGGCCGCTATTATCCATGACTCTTCCTTATTTCATCTCATTGATACGAGTCAGAACCCGAGCCCGATCTCGTTTTACTTTACCAAGTTTGGCCGTATCCTGCAACTGACTGATACTTTTCTGAAGGCGCAGATTGAAGAGTTCCTGAGAAAGTTCGCCAACTTTGCCCTGTAGCTGCTCAGCCGACATCTCTTTTACTTCGCTGTTTTTCATTAGATCACCTCCCGGCTCACGGCTTTGGTTCTAATCGGCAATTTATGAGCGGCCAAACGCAAGGCTTCGAGGGCAACCTCTTTCGAGACCCCTTCCATCTCATAAAGTATACGTCCAGCCCTGACCACGGCTACCCACTCTTCAGGGGAACCTTTACCTTTACCCATTCGCACTTCAGCCGGTTTTTTCGTCATCGGCTTATCGGGAAAAATCCTGATCCAGACTTTACCACCACGCTTAATATGGCGATTTATTGCAATACGGGCAGCTTCTATCTGGCGGTTGGTTATAAAACCGTTTTCCAACGCCTTGAGACCATAATCTCCAAATGATAGCTCTACACCTCTAGAAGCAACGCCGTTATTACGCCCCTTCTGCTGTTTTCTATGTTTAACCTTTTTTGGCATTAACATGGCAATACCCCTGGCACTTGTTCTTTAAGTACAAGCTCGATTAAGAGCTTACTTTTTCGTTTTAACACTCACTGAGAGATCATCTAATGTGATCGACTCAAACTGATGCAGTGTTTGTGTCGAACTCTATTTTATAAGGCTTTGGCAGCGGCGATATGTTGCTGTTTGCCGGCGACTATCTCACCTTTGAATACCCACACTTTAATTCCAATAATTCCATATGTCGTGTTCGCTTCAGCGACTCCATAGTCGATATCAGCGCGCAGGGTATGCAACGGCACCCGACCATCACGAGTCCATTCAGATCGGGCTATCTCAGCCCCGCCTAAACGACCGCCAACCTTAATTTTTATACCCTCGACTCCGAGCTTCATCGCCATACCCACACTGCGCTTAATAGCCCGGCGGAAAGCAACGCGTCGCTCTAGTTGCAGAGCTACATTTTCGGCAATCAATTGAGCATCGGTTTCCGGCCGTTTCACTTCATTAATATTAATGAAGATTTCACCTTTAACGAGCCGGGCCAGATCTTTCTTGAGGGCCTCAATTTCAGCCCCTTTTTTACCGATAATGATACCCGGTCGCGCGGCATAAATGTTGACCCGAATGCGTTTGGCTGCCCGTTCAATCTCAATTTTCGAGATCCCGGCGTGATACATCTTTTTCTTCAGGTATTTTTTTAACTTTAAATCTTCATGCAGGAACTGTTTGTACTCTTTATCTGCATACCAGCAGGAACTCCAAGTTTTAACAATTCCCAAACGCAAGCCAATCGGATTAACTTTCTGTCCCAAGACTCATCTCCTGCACATAAAATGTGCGCAATCTATCTACCTATTATTTATTTTCTTTAAAAAAACTTTTTAAAACTTCAACTACGCTCATCGTCAAGAATCACAGTAATGTGACTCGTACGTTTATTGATCCGGGTGGCTCGCCCCATAGCCCGGGGCTGAAAACGACGCATGGTCGGACCTTCGTCAACATAAGCCCGGCTAATGTAAAGAGCATCGACATCCATATCCCCACGCTGATCGGCATTTGCTACTGCCGACTCAACCAATTTACGAATGACCGGAGCAATCTTTTTCCCGGTAACCTGCAAGGTATTGATGGCCCGTTCAACGTCCATCCCTTTAATCATATCTGTTACCAGACGAGCTTTGCGTGGCGCCATCCGGAAATGTCTCAGTTTGGCCTGAACCTGCATGGCTAAACTCCTTTATCTATTGATCACGGTTTTGTCTAATTAACGGACTTTGGATTTTTTGTCGGATGTATGACCGTAGTAGGTTCTTGTTGGCGAAAACTCACCCAGCTTATGACCTACCATCTCCTCGGTAACAAAAACCGGGATAAATTTCTTGCCATTATGAACCGCCATTGTATAACCTACCATTTCCGGGTAGATAGTGGAACGCCGTGACCATGTTTTGATCGTTTTATTATTACTATTTACCAGTTTATCGACTTTATCGAGTAGATGCTGGTCTATATAAGGTCCTTTTTTTACTGAACGCGCCACTTGTGGCCTCCTGTCCCATCATGCATCTTGCAATAATTCCTAAAGTATTACCATCCATAAGGCCGCACCGCGCGGGCCTTAAGAACACTCTTATTAATTACGACGCTTGACAATGTCTTTGTCGGTCGATTTATTCTTTCGTGTTTTATGGCCCTTGGTGGGTACGCCCCAAGGTGTAACCGGGTGCCGACCACCGGAAGACTTACCCTCACCACCACCATGCGGATGATCAACCGGGTTCAAGGCAACGCCGCGAACCGATGGACGACGTCCCAACCAACGACTGCGTCCCGCTTTACCAATCGAGATATTATCGTGTTCAGGATTACTCAACTGCCCCAAAGTGGCGCAACATAGCTGATGGATATAACGTACTTCACCGGAAGGCAATTTAACCTGCACCTTATGACCATCTTTCGCCATCAACTGGGCATATGAGCCGGCGCTTCGCACCAACTGACCGCCTTTACCGATCTTCATCTCAATATTATGAATAAGACTACCAAGCGGTATCTCTTTGAGCGGCAGACAGTTTCCCGGCTTAATATCAACATTCTCACCCGCTTCCAGCAGATCACCAACCTTAATTTCCAACGGTGCGAGAATATAACGTTTCTCACCATCGGCATACTGGAGAAGGGCAATCCGGGCGGAACGATTCGGATCGTACTCAATCGTCTTGACGGTTGCGCCCATACCGGTTTTATCGCGTTTAAAATCGATAATTCTATATTTTGTCCGGCCCCCGCCACCACGATGGCGAACGGTTATGCTGCCTGTATTGTTACGGCCTGCTTTTTTATTAAGCGGAGCCAGCAGACTTTTTTCAGGGGTACCCGTAGTTATCTCATCAAATGAAGATGATGTTTGAAAACGACGCCCCGGAGATGTCGGATTATATTTTTTCAGTACCATTTTATAACCTTTCAGATAATTCGTTGGAAATTAATCAAGCGACGAGTTATCCTAACCTATACACCCTCAAAGATTTCAATCTTCTGATCCGGCTTAAGGGTCACAATCGCCTTTTTGCCGTCCGCTCTTTTGCCTATGGTTTTTCCAACCCTCTTCTTTTTACCTTTGGTCCGAATCGTCTGCACATCATCGACTTTGACCTTGAAGAGGCTCTCTACAGCTTTACGTATTTCAACCTTGTTAGCCATACGATCAACAGTAAAGGTACACTGGCGAGCCATCTGGTAGGCCAGCATGGATTTTTCCGTCAAAATCGGATAACGGATTATATCGTAATAGGTGCTGGTTATCATTTCTGTAAGGCCCCCTCAATCTTCTTCAGTGAAGCATCTGAAACCATCAGGTAGTCATATTTAAGCAGATCGTAGACATTGACACCATTCTGATTTACAGCTAAAGCGCCGGGCAAGTTACGGGCCGAGAGCGTAAGTTCTCGATTGTCTTCAGCCACCAACATTGCCTTATCGACACCAAATGTTTTTAATAGTTCAGCCACTCTTTGAGTTTTTACGCTCTCCAAGTTAAAGTCCTGAAGTACAAGAAGCTTACCCTCCTGAAATTTCTGAGTCAAAACCGAAATCAGGGCCTGCCGACGAATCTGTTTAGGCAAGCGGTAGCCGTAGTCACGGGGCTGAGGTCCGAAAATCACCCCGCCTCCCCGCCAGATCGGAGAGCGGCTGGTACCGGCTCGCGCGCGCCCAGTACCTTTCTGCCGCCAAGGTTTGGCACTGCCGCCTTTTACCTTAGAGCGATTCTTAGTTGCAGCTGATCCCTGCCGGCGCTTGGCTAATTGCCAGACAACGACATCACGAACCAGATGCTCTTTTATCTCAGCGTTGAAAACCGCATCGTCAATCTCGGTTTCAGCGACCTTCTCTTTTTGCAAATTATATATATCAATTTTTGCCATTTTATTCTCCGACCATTTCCGGCACCAGAAATATCGTTAGTCTTATTTAATCTTTTTTATGGTCACCAGACCATTTTTGGCACCGGGAACGCCACCCTTAACTAGTATCAGACCTTGGTCAGGCTGAACCTGAACAACCGTCAGATTCTTTACACTAACTTTTTCATTACCCATCTGACCCGGCATCTTTTTACCGGGATATACCCGCCCAGGATAGGCCGAAGTACCAATCGAGCCACCTGATCTGTGGTTTTTATGAGCCCCATGTGTAGCCGGTTGCCCTTTGAAACCGTAACGTTTCATAACTCCGGCAAAACCTTTACCCTTGCTTTTAGCGGTAACGGTTACCAGGTTTCCAGGACTAAAAAGATCGGCTGTAAAAACATCTCCAGGCTGAAAACCATTTTCATCATCAACTAATACTTCTCGCAAATGATAGAAAACCCCTTTGCCGGCTTTTTTACAATGTCCAATCTGCGGCTGATTGGCTCGCGGCATCGGTTTTTCATCAAAACCCAGCTGCACAGCGCTGTAGCCATCTTTTTTAGCGGTCTTGACCTGCACCACAGTGCAAGGTCCAACCGCCAACACGGTTACCGGTACCAGCTCTCCCAATTCATTGTAGAGCTGTGTCATACCGACTTTTTTAGCTAATAATTCTTGTATTTCAGCCATCATTAAACCTATATATTATCAATCAATCTTGAAGATATAACCCG
>JAUVDU010000038.1 GCA_030595135.1 Deltaproteobacteria bacterium
CACCGGCCAGGCAACCTCATCCGCACCGTTGAGCACCGCCAGGCGCAGAGGCTCTCCCTCTTGGAGATGACGGTAGATATTTTCCAAAATCACAATCGCGTCATCAACAATTATGCCGCTGACCAGAACAAAGGCAAAGAGAGTGATCTCATTTAAGGAGTTGCCGGTAACGTACATGATGATCATCGTACATAAGAAAGAAAAGGGAATCCCGACCATGATCAAAAAAGCGTTGCGCCAGCCCATAAAAAGCCAGACGGAAAGGGTCACCAGAATGATACCACAAACCAGATTAAAGCCTAGCGTGGTAATCGAATCATCAAGATGAATACGCTGATCCTGGGTCAGGACAACCTCAACCCCTTCCTGCTCAAGGCGTTCCGCAAAACGCTCAACAATTTTCTCGACCTCAGCCACCATTTTTATGGCGCTGCCCCGATCATTTTTTACAACTTTAAGACCGACACTTGTCCGACCGTTGACAGCCGAGATATAGAGCGGATCGCGATAAGCGAAATGAGCCTCACTCATTACCTCGCCGATGGTAACAAAAGAGCCGTCCCCGTCGCGGCGGATAATAGTTGCCGCTATATCAGCCCGGCTCCGAAAAAGTTCATCAACAACAACGACAAACTCGCCATCCCGGTTTTCATAGTCACCCGCCGGCAGTGAGAGGTTAGCCCCTTTTAAAGCAGTAGCGACATCCTCGAAAGTCAAACCGAGAATTTCAAGCCGCACCGGATCGATAAAGATATGAAATTCACGGACAAATTCACCAGTGATTTCAACATTTTCAACCCCGGCAATCCGTTTCAAAAAAAGTTTCATCTCCTCAGCCATCAGGGTCAAAGAGTGGTTATCGCGATTTCCCACCAAATTAACCGTGACCACCGGCAGCCAATAACTGACATCGACCTTTTTAAATAGCGGCGGTTCAATCCCCGGCGGCAAATTCGACATCGCCCCTAACACCTTCAAGCGCAACTCTTTGTAGAGTTCATCATAGTCGGTATCATCAACAAATTTGACGATCAGACTCGAACGTCCCCGATAAGAGGTCGACTTGATAAACTCAACCTCCTCCAGATCATCAAGCGACTCCTCGATTTCTCGGGTCACCAGAGCTTCGACATCTTTGGGTGAAGCCCCCGGCAAAAACGTGGTGATCATCACCTTACCCATATTAACATTAGGATAACGCTCCACCGGCAGCTCTAAAAGAGCAACACAGCCAACCACCATAAGCAGGAGAAAGAGCAGATTGACCAGCACTTTCTGGTTAAGAAAAAATTCAATTACTCTGCGCATAGATCAAAAAAACAATTGATAGTAGAATTAAAAATCACTCCTAACGGCAGCGGAAACGATCGCCATTCTTTACATTTTCACCAACAACTCTGAGATCGCCATTGGCGGTTTGGCCGAGTTTGACGACCTTGACCTCTTCGCCATTTTCACGAACCAGCCAGAAAGCGCCGTAACGCTCAATCACTGCAGTTAGCGGAACTTCAACCACGGAGCCGGCTTCCGGCAAATTGATGGACAACTCAAGCATGAGACCACCCCGCATCTCGGGCAAACCTTCGCTGATCTCGAGCTCAACCTGGATTTTTCTGGTCTTTTGGTCAAAAGCCGGAGAGAGATGAAGCAAACGGGCCGGAACCTCTAATGACGGTTGGCCGCTAACCACGGCAGGCAAAACCAGAGAAAGTGCCTCTTGCTCTCTTTTCAACCACTCATACTGCGCCATAGTTAACGAGAAAGGTACCAGCAGAGTCCGATAATCACCAACCTGACCAACAATCCGCCCCATCGTCAACCACTCACCCGGCTCAATCTTTCGCACCAAAAGATGCCAACCGGCCGGTGCTTTAATCCGGCAGCGCCGACGACGCTCTTTAAGAAGTGCCGTCTTGACCTCTAATTCAGCCAAGGTAAGTCGAGCCTGATCATATTTTAATTCAAGTTCTTGAACCCGAGTCTCAGAAACCGCTTTCTGGCCGCTTAATTTACGATAGCGCTTAACCTCTCGATGCCAATAGGCCATCTGATTTTCAAGACGCTCCGCCGCAGCCCGGTTAGCTTCCAGCTCAAGATCGATAAAGGTCGTATCGATCCGGGCAAAAAGGCCTTCCGGGCCAATCAGATCACCCATTTCAGCCCGCACCTCAAGACAGCGACCAGGCTCTTCACAGGTCAAAAAACGCCGCCATCGAGCCCGAGTATAACCGCGCAAAACCGTCGTCTGAACCGCAGCCCGGGCCGTACAGAGGGAAAAAGATTGATCTTTTTTAACCTCGGTTGCAAGCACTTGGGAGACTGAAAAAGAGAAGGAGAAAAAGAGTAAAACGAAAAGTAAAGCCTGGATAATTAGTCTGCGCATCATATTATCATTTATTAAAGTGATAAAAAATAATCCTTAAGAATCTGCCGATGATCAAAAGCGATATTTTCCGGCAAATTGTCTTGTTGGTAAATGGCCACCTTGCCGGCGTCATCGCCGGCTTGCAGTTTGCCTCTACCGATGCCGGTAAAAACGGTTGAAATAGTGTGCTGTCGCGGATCGCGGGCGGGGTCTGAGTAGGTATGAAATTGACCGGTCAACTCCACTTCAAGGCCGGTCTCTTCACGGGCCTCACGAACGGCGGCGGCTTCCAGGCTTTCACCATAATCGACAAAACCGCCGGGCAGAGCCCAGCCCGGCGGCGGATTAAGGCGTTCAATCAGAACAATGCCGCCTGCATAGGAGATCAAGGTATCGACAGTCGGTACCGGATTGTGATACCGAGTCTGTTGATAGTTACAGTTAGGACAAAAAAAAGTTTCGCGCATCTGGTTCACATATCAGTTCAGAGTTATTAAGCATTAAGCAACTTCTCAATGGCTGCCAACAAGGCTTTGATGGTGAAAGGTTTTTGCAGAAGAACTTCATTTTCACCAAGATCCTTGACAGCTGAATTATCGGTGTAACCGGTGGTATAGAGAACCGGTAAACCGGGATAACGCTCTCTTAATTGAGCCCCGAGCTCAAATCCGCCCATTCTTGGCATCACGATATCTGTAAACAGAAGATCCGGCGCTTTTCCCAACGCCTCGACTTTGTCCAAGGCATCTTGACCATCAACGGCAACAATCACCTGAAAACCAGCTTTAAGCAGACGACTACCGGCAATTTCACAAATTTTCTCGTCATCTTCGACCAAGAGAATTGTCGCACCCAGGCTTTGTGAAAAACTTTTCCTGGACGCTCTAATCTCAGGTTCAACATCGGCAACCCCGGATTGAGCCAACGGCCAGTAGATCTGGATAGTTGTCCCCTGCCCAAGTTCACTGGAGATGGTAATATAAGCATCATTCTGTTTGACGATACCATAAACCATGGAGAGACCAAGACCGGTTCCCTGACCGAGCTCTTTCGTCGTATAAAAAGGTTCAAAGCAGCATTGCTGAGCTTTGCGACTCATACCGCAGCCGTTATCACTGATCTCGATCAGAGCCTGAGGGCCGGGTCGACTGCCTTCATGGGCGGCAACAAAATCATCATCAAGCTCAACCTCGGCCAGCCGCAGAGTGATCTTTTTGCCCCCGGCATCGGTTTCGCTTTGTTTTAAGGCATCACGGGCATTAACTAAAAGATTGATGATCACCTGCTCAAACTGACCGGGATCAGCCTTAACATGAACGGCAGTTTCAGGAAGATCGAACTTTAAATCGATATCTTCACCCAATAGCCGTTGCATCATCTTCATCAGATTTTCAATTAATTTCCGCAGGCAGATTTCTCGGGGCTGAATCACCTGGCGGCGGCTGAAAGCCAGGAGTTGACGGGTCAAATCGGCGGCCCGAAGACCCGCGTTATTAATCTCGACAAGATCCGACCGGATCGGAGAATCTTTATCACACTCGTCGATCAGAATTTCACTAAAACTGTTAATAACCGTCAAAAGATTGTTAAAATCATGAGCCACACCACTGGCCAGAGTACCGACGGCCTCCAGCCTCTGGGCCTGAAAAAGCTGACCTTGAAGTTTTTGAACTTGGGTCACATCATGTTTGTTAACCGCATAATTGATAATTTTACCAGAGTTGTCAAAGAGCGGAAAACCGGCGGTATCCTCATAGACAATGGCACCATTCTTATGACGACTTGCCAATACGCCACGCCAGCTCCGCGCTTGGGTGATAGCCTCCCAGAGTTCATGTCGCTCCGTCGGCTTTTCATCCACAGCAAAGAGATCGCGTGGATCCCGGCCCAACAGCTCGGCCGCCGCATAGCCGGAAAGTTTTTCATAACCGGGATTGACATATTCGATAAGCCCGTCAAGTGCGATAATCAAGACGGCCGAAGGAGTCTGCTCGATGAGACTGGAAAGCCTTCTCATCTGCAATTCACTCTCGGTGCTCTTGACAAGTCGTTTTTGACTATGCCGAAAAGATAGGTAGACAGCCAACAGACCCGCCAACCACAAAAAAAGATAGGCACTTAAAATTTTTCGCATATGTTGCTGATGACCAGCCAAAAACGGCTCCATATCGATCGAGACGCTGGCATCACGAGCCTGTTCAATGGTGTTAGCTCTAACGTTATGAAGATGATCTTGGTAGCTAAACAAGCCCAAACCGAAGAGTGCCAAAGTCCAAACCAAAGCAGCCGCCAAGGCATAACGTAAGAGAATTTTGTCGTTTATGGTTGGAAATAGCTGTTTTTCCATCAAGCAAACTCCAGAAATTATTCAATTATTTGTAACTATTCAATTAGAACTATTCAATAACTCGGCGACAACTCTTCTTCAAGATTGGTGGTCAAAACAATATCTTCTCCGATCAGGCGCTTGAGCATTTTATCCATCTCCAGAACCTTGTCATTAAGATGCAAGACAACCGGCCGAACCAGATAACCAGCAAGGAACCGGCATAAAGCCAGAGATTTTTCTCTTTATTTATTTATTTCTTTGTTCATTAGTTTCTTTCTTCGTAACTATTCAGCCAATTTACAAAAAAGCATTAAACCACTCGTTCGCTAGTGCTCACTAGAGTTCACAGAGAGCACAGAGGTAAAGCAAAATCTTTTCTCTGTGAACTCTAAATGATTACGACGTTGGATGTTCAGCGTTCGATGTTCGATGTTCGACTGTTAACCTGTCAACCAGAGCCAACTCCTCTTGCCGATTATTGACCTCGCCGTCGAGACGCGCATCTCTGACTTGACCAAGGATTCTCTTAAATTGAGAGCCGGGGGTCAAACCGGCCGCAATCAGGTCGTTACCGTTAATCTCGATCTCAACAAACTGGAGTCGGGTAAGATAACTGGAAAGCGCTTTTTTGACCTCCTGGTTCTCATGACCGGCCATAATATAGAGCAGAATCTCAAGCGGCAGGTCGAAGAGCCGGGCGTAGATTTCGGAGTTGCGATAGACTTTGCCCTCATGGCACAAACGACCGAGTTCAGCCGCAGCCTCAATCCCACGTCGCCGGAGAGTAACAAAACGCTGTCCGACATCCTCATTAAAACCTAAGCGCAAAGCACAATAGTGGGCCTGACTCGCATTCAAACCATTGATAAAGCAGAGAAAGTAGACACGCCAAACTTCAAGTTTCTCCTCAAGGTAGAGATACTCATACCAGGAAACCACCTCTTTGGCCGCCATCAGGCGGGCCTGACGGGGCCGCTCTTTGACCTGTTTTTTCAGTTCGGGAAAAATTTCATGCCAGAGTTTGAGCTCGCTCATTCGGGCAAAGATCGGCAGCGGACCGGACTCGGCACAGATCAGTTTCAACTCATGAAGAATGCGAAACCCCGAAAGCCGCCGGACAAAACCAATTTTGATCGCGTTATGAATCAGATGCAGACTCTGGCGACCGATCGAAAAATCAAATTTCTGTTCAAAACGAATCGCCCGAAAGATCCGGGTCGGATCCTCGACAAAACTTAAATTATGCAAAACCCTGACACTGCGCTCTTTGATATCACGCCCCGCGCCAAAGTAATCACGCATCTCGCCGTAACTCTTGCGGTTCAAAGAGACAACCAGCGTGTTAATCGTAAAATCACGCCGATAGAGATCAACTTTAAGAGAGCTTTTTTCAACTTTCGGGAGGGTGGCAGGAGCGTCATAGTACTCCATCCGGGTACTGGCAATATCGAGTTTATGCCCCTCTTTGGTCAAAATAACCGCCGTCCGGAAGGGTTCATGACAATGGCAACGGCCGGTGTAACGTTCACTATAGGCGCGGGCCAGAGCGATACCGTCACCTTCGACAACAATATCGATATCAAGATTCGGACGCCGCAGCATCAGATCGCGCACGACGCCGCCCACGAGAAAAAGATTAACCCCCAGTTCATCAGCCAATTCGCCCAGCTGTCTGAAAATAGCAATCAAATCAGCGGGAAAACTCTCTTTCATCAAGCCATTGACATTTTTCCGCCGCAGCTTACGCGGCCCGTCCCGACCCACTTCAAAACTCTCTCCCTGCTCCTCCTGATCATAGAGAGCCCGGAGCAGATCTTTACGAGTAATCGCCCCAATGATCGCTTGGTCTTCATTAACCACCGGTAAAAAGCGCTGATTGCGCCCGACGATCAACTCTTTAACCTGGTTAATATCAGCTTGCGGAGAGATCGGCTCATAATCGGTGGTCATATATTCACTGACATCAAGCTCCTTAAGACCGTGATAGAGAGCCTTTTCCACAACCTGGCGTGAAATGATGCCGGTAAGCCTTGAACTTCTCTCATCAATAACCGGCAACACATTAATATTATAACGGGTCAATATTTCAGCCGCTTTGGTCAGCGATGTCGCCGGAGTAATCGTCAAAACCGGCGAAGTCATCAAATCGGCGGCAATCAGGGGCGGCACCACCTCCTCTTCAAGTAGCTCCAACAGGCGTTCCCGGCACTGAATCAAGGTCAGCTTCCGGGTCACTGCGGCCGCCGCATAGTGATGTCCGCCACCGCCGAAATGGGTGAGCAAACGCCCCATATCAAGGGCTGAACTCCGACTACGGCCGATGAGATAGATTTTATCACCAAGGCGCAAAAGGGCAATCACGACCTCGAGCCGCTCAATATCTCGTAAACGATGCACGACCATCGCCACATCCGAAATATAGTGATCACGCCCGGCTTCAACCAGGACGACTTTCTGACCGCGCGGATAGACCGTCTGTTGCGAAGATAAAAGATCGTTGAGCAGAGAGATATGTTCCCGGTCAAAAGGATTATTGATAACCTCGGCCACGGTTTCGAGATTGCCGCCTTGTTCCAGGAGCCAGGCCGCAGCCATAAAATCACGGCCCGTAGTTCCCTGAAAAGTCAAGGAACCAGTATCCTCATAAAGACCGATCAGCATCACCGTCGCCTCATCGGCTGAAATGATAAGCCCTTTCTCGCGCAATTTTTCCGTCATCAGGCTAACCACAGCCCCAACCTCGGCAACCTCGCTTAAAGATACCCCTTCAAGATCATCATTTGTTGCCGGATGGTGATCATAAACGACAACCTCAACCTCCGGCCGGGCTGCAACCTCGGCAAAAGGGCCAATCCGACTTTTCTGACAAGTATCAACGACAATCAAGCGCTTAATCTCGGCTAGATCAATATCCTTAAGTCGCTTAAAAGGGTAGACATAGCTGTAGGAGTGCAGAAAAAAATCGTGCAGGCTGCGTTCCGGACTGCCGGGCAGCACCATCACGGCTTGAGGATAGAGATGGTGAGCCGCCAGCATCGCCGCCAAACCATCAAAATCGGTATTAATATGAGAGGTAATTACTTCAGACATCCTTTTAACTCTCCCTTTCACGGGGATGATAACGCTGATAAACCTCTTTCAAACGTTCAGCGTCGACCTGGGTATAGATCTGGGTGGTGGCCAGATCGGCATGTCCCAAAAGGGTCTGGACAATCCTTAAGTCGGCTCCGCCGGAGAGCAGATGGGTAGCAAAGGAGTGGCGCAAAAGATGAGGATAGACCTCCTGCTTAATTCCGGCCTTTAAAGCGTAGCGGCGGATCGTCTTCCAGAAACCCTCGCGACTCAACGATTTTCCCGAACGATTGAGAAAGAGATAAGTTGAACTCTTGCCTTTGAGCAACTGCCGCCGCCCCTTATCGATATAGTCACGCAAATTACTGATAATCGGCAGCGGCAGGGGCACAATCCGCTCCTTGTTGCCTTTGCCAAGCACGGTTATGATGCCGAGATTGAAATTGATCTGCTGGAGTTCCAATTTAACCAATTCGCTGACCCGCAAGCCGGCGCCATAGAGAACCTCAAGCATGACCTTATCACGCTCACCGAGCGTTGTCTCCGGATCTGGTGCGGCCAGGAGCAATTTCATCTCCTCAACACTTAAAACCTCAGGCAGATTTTTATCAAGCTGGGGCAGATCGAAACCGGCCAGGGGTTGGCGTCGAATCTCACCTTTAGCCAGCAGATAACGAAAAAAACTGTTAAGCGCCGAAAAGCGCCGCCGAATCGTCCGCCGGGCGTAAGCCTGTTTGAGCAACATAATGTAGTCGCTGACTTGAGCCTGAGAAAGAGACTCGGGCTCAGGATTGCCTAAAGCATCGAGAAAAAGACCAAAATGCGCAAGGTCAACCCGATAAGCCGCAATCGTCTGGCTGGAGAGCCCGCGCTCTAAAAGTAGATGATCGAGAAATTTTTCAACCTGTTCTGCATACATGGTAAATCAAACTAACGCTTTTCTTCGCCAAAATCACGCATCGCCGGGCCGTCCTGATCGGTCGGCGAGAGCATGGCGATCGCATGTTTATAGATTAAATGACTGGTAAATTCGTCATTCAGGATCAGGCAATGGTTGTCAAAACTGCTGATCCGCCCCTCTCTGGCAGTGCCGCTGACCAGCTCCACACTGACCCGCCGACGCTCGCGCCGCAGTCGATTCAAAAATTGTTCCTGAACATTCGCCTGGTGCCTGGTCATCTTCTAAGCCTCTCCCATTCTCCTATAGTGACAATAATCAACCACTTACCTATCGATTTAAGAGTATCAATTTAGCATCGACAACCGGATTTAGCAAATAGAAATATTAACAAAGCGTTAACAACCCCCTCGCAATGCCATTCCAAGCAATTTTTTACAGTGACATCTGTACCACAAACTGCTAAAAGGCGGCCCTGACTCTGGATATAAAAAATAACTTCAACCCATTGATGAGAAGATTATGAAGGATTTTACCCGCTATACCGGCACCAGTGATTATATTGTTTCTGAAGACCTGCAAAATGATGTCAATGTTTCAATCGCCCTGGGCCGCCCCCTGTTGATCAAGGGAGAGCCCGGCACCGGCAAGACCTTGCTGGCGCAAAGTGTGGCCGCAGGCCTCGGACAGGAACTTTTGACTTGGAACATCAAATCAACAACCAAAGCTCAAGATGGTCTCTATCTCTATGATACGGTTCAGCGCCTTAATGATTCCCGTTTCGGCGGCAATGACGTCTCCAATATCGAAAACTACATCAAACTCGGCAAACTTGGTGAAGCTTTTGCCCGGGAAACCCAAG
>JAUVDU010000385.1 GCA_030595135.1 Deltaproteobacteria bacterium
GCACTGACTCCCGTAATCGTTCCATTATAAAGAGGAGAAAGATGCAGGCTATCTCGCATCAAGGTATGAGTTTTAGCCGTTGTCCGCGTCATAAAACAGGGCAATTGCCGCTGTTTTACAGATTCGTTCAAAACTGAAAAAGGGCGAGGCTCCAGATCACCATCTTGTCGTTCAAGTTGGCTGAAATCAATTGAGCGACGCAGCATCCGGGGCGGGGTTCCGGTCTTCATACGACCTAATTTAAAGCCCAGATTTTTAAGATCTTGAGCCAACGCCTGGGCCGCAAACTCACCGGTTCGACCAGCCGCCCGACGAAAAGAACCGATATGAATAAGACCGTTAAGGAAGGTACCGGTAGTCACAATCACAGTTTTGGCCCGATGCTGAAAACCGGTTTCATCGATCACTCCGGCAACTCTGCCATTTTCAATGAGCAAGCGCTCAATCATCGCTTGGCGCACCTCAACCCCGGATTGATTTTCAAGCACATGTTTCATGGCCCGATGATAGAGCAATTTGTCACACTGCACCCGGCTACCTTGAACCGCCGGCCCTTTAGAGGTATTTAAGATCCGAAACTGAATCCCGCAACCATCGGTAACCCGAGCCATGGCCCCGCCCAAAGCATCAATCTCTTTGACCAGATGACCTTTGGCCAATCCGCCAATTGCGGGGTTGCAGGACATCTGGCCAACCGTATCAAGATTGAGACAAAAAACGAGAACCTGAAGCCCCATCCGCGCCGCCGCCAGAGCCGCCTCACAACCGGCATGCCCCGCTCCGATAACAATCATGTCATAATTATGATGCATATTTATACTTACCAATTTTCCGGTTGTAGTTCACAACCGTATGTTATATAAAGTGATATGAATAATCTCAAATTCACCCCTTGGCTCTGGCCGGAAAACCCTGAACAGCTTCCCGGCTGGCAACGCGGATTGCGCCACATCTGCCGATTTCTCTTTATCTTTTTTAGAGAATATAAAAAAGACCGCATCAGCCTCAGGGCCGCCGCTCTAACCTACTCAATCGTCCTCTCACTGGTACCGATGCTGGCTTTGAGCACCGCCGTACTCAAAGGTATGGGGGCTGGCGACCAGATGAAACAAGCCGCCTATCGCCTGATTGACAACCTGGCCAGCGACCAGAAAATGAGCAAATCACCAACCCATCCGCAGTTAATCCCGACAACCCCGCAAAAAGAGATACCGGAACCGAAACAAACAACAATTCCCGCACCAACCCCTGAAGCTGAATCTAAACTTGAAACTAACACTGAAACAGAAACCAACCCTGAAATAGGGACGTCAAAAGATTTCAGCGGCCACCTCTATGATGCCGTCGACAAAGTCTTTAACTACGTTGACCGCACCAACTTTGCCGCCCTGGGGATGGTCGGCACCTTCCTTCTGCTGATTGCCGTGCTGATCGTTATCAACGGCATCGAAGAGGCCATGAACGCCATCTGGCAAGTCGATCAGAGCCGCAGCATAGGCCGTAAGATCATGAACTACATGGCCCTGATAATTATCTGTCCGCTGACCATCAACCTCGGCATCGGTGCCACCGCAATGCTCAACACACCGGCCATTGCCAAACATCTTGACACCTTTATCCCGCTTATCTGGATGCAAGGGCTGCTCTTCAAACTGATACCGCTCTTTCTTTTAACCCTGACCTTTGTTCTTCTTTATCTCTTCCTGCCCAACATCAAGGTTAAGGCCAAAGCCGCCTGGATCGGTGGACTGGTTGGTGCCTTCGGATTGATGGCAATGCAAAAAGTTTTTATCCTCCTTCAGGTCGGAGTCGCTAATTACAACGCTATCTACGGCTCGTTCGCCACCGTTCCGCTATTTCTTCTCTGGCTTCATTCCGCCTGGCTGGTATTCCTGCTTGGCGCTGAAGTTGCGTACACGACTCAACACTTTGAGAACTATCACGCTAACGGCCATAGGTTAGCACCAGGGCCGGAGCTGGCCTTAGCCTTCGACCTGGTCAATGAAATATATAAACATTTTGACCAACGCCGGGATGCCACCCTTGACGGCCTCGCCTCCATGACAAAAGAGTCGACCATCACCACCGACAAAATTCTGCAAAAACTCGCCCAGGCCAACCTTATCCGCACAACCGAGAACCAACCCGAGACCTATCTCCCGGCCACCCCGGCGACAAAGCTTAAAGCCGAAGAGATCAGCGCCCGGCTCTGGGACGCCGATTTTTCCCAAACACCCACCCCCGGCAGCAATCTGGCTGAGACTTTTTTTAAAGCCGGCAATGAAGCTCTGCCGGATAATCCGTGGAATAAAAACTAAGCTTGCACTGCGACCTGCGGCCGCCCTAGCCCCGGCGGCTCATAGACCGTCAGCGGCATCTCGTAAAGATCGGTCAAAATCTCTTCGGTAATCACTTCGCGGGTCTCACCCTGGTAACGAATAGTGCCATCTTTAACCAGAAAAAGATAATCGGCAAAAACGCCGGCCAGATTCAAATCATGAAAAACGGCAAATGCCGTCAATTTTTCCTGCCGCACCTTAGTCGCTACCAAACGCAAAATTTTAACCGAATGATTGATATCGAGATTAGAGGTCGGTTCATCAAGAAGAAGCAGTTGAGGTTCCTGAGCCAGAGCCCGAGCCAGGAGAACCAACTGTCTTTCCCCACCACTTAAACGGGTAAT
>JAUVDU010000166.1 GCA_030595135.1 Deltaproteobacteria bacterium
TCATGAGTCAGATCGGAGGTTAGCAGAGTGAACTCATCTTCACCTGATTGCAGGTCAATTTTCACCGTAAATTCGGGTTGCCGTAATACTGCCGCCCCATCCTCTTCGCGATAATGGGGATCACAAACGCCACCGGTGACGACCCTGATTTGGTCAAAACTGATATTAACCAGCTCTGGATTAATTTCGACCCCGGCGTAGCCGACGGCTGCAATAATCCGCCCCCAATTGGCATCCTGACCGAAAAAAGCGGTCTTGACCAAAGCTGAATTGGCCACCGCCCGACAGATTTTTTCAGCGGCATCGACGTTTGAGGCCCCAACAACCATGATCTCAACGACCTTGGTAGCGCCCTCGCCATCTTTGACAATCATAAAAGCCAATTCGCGCGCAACCTGCAAAAGACCGCCTTCCAAAGCAGCAAGATCAGAAGAACTCGTCAAAGAACAGCCTGAAACTCCGTTGGCCAACGCCAGAACCGTATCATTGGTGCTCATATCTCCATCAACGCTGATTCGGTTAAAACTTTTATCAACCACCCGCTGCAACATCGCCTGCCAGGTTTGCCGATCAATTTCGGCATCCGTCAAAATGTAGGCGAGCATCGTTGCCATATCGGGATGGATCATGCCCGCACCTTTGGCAATCCCGGTCAAAGTCACCCGACCCTGACTGGTCTCAACTTCGATTCCGACGGTTTTCGGTACCTGATCCGTGGTCATGATCGCCCGGGACGCGGCATCCAGAGCCGCATCCGGCAAAATTTCACGCTCAAGGTCAGCAACCAGAGTTTCAACTCCTTTAAGCACCGTAGTCACAGGAAAAGGTTCACCAATAACTCCGGTTGAAGAGATAAAAATCTCCGCAGGAGAAAGTTTTAAGGCTGCGGCCAAAACCTCAGCCACAGTTACAACATCGATCTCACCCTGATGACCGGTGCAGGCATTAGCATTGCCACTGTTAATCATGACCGCCCGCAGAGCGGAACCCTCAACCATCTGCCGCCGACCATAAAGTACCGGAGCCGCCGGAAACCGGTTTTTGGTAAAAACTGCGGCGGCCACAGCCGGAGATTCACTTAGCAAGAGGGCCAAATCGAGAGCCTCACCCGCCTTCAGACCGCAATGCACCCCGGCAAACTGGTAACCCGGACAAATTTTTATATTTTCAGACATTTTTTCTTATTTCCCGCAACATTTTTTATATTTTTTACCACTGCCACAGGGGCAGGGATCGTTACGACCTACTTTTTGACCGCCAACTACCGGTTTTTGCTTGCCATCCTCACCGCGACGACCACGAGAAAGGACAACCTCATGCTCCTGACGAGACTGCTGGTCAAGCTCCTCGACCTCCTCCTCCCGGGTTACCTGGATATGGAAAAGCTGGCCGACCACATCTTCCTTGATCCGCTCGACCATATCGGCGAACATCTCGAAACCCTCACGCTGATACTCACGCAAAGGATCTTTCTGCCCGTAACCGCGCAGGCCGATACCTTCTTTGAGTTGATCGATGGCATAAAGATGATCTTTCCACAAGTTATCAATGGTATGGAGAAGAATAATCTTCTCCAACTGACGGACGGTTTCAACGCCCATCTCAACTTCTCGGGCCTTATAAATCCCCCGCACAAGCTCCTGCAAACGCTCTTTAAGGACATCTGCATCATCAAGCAGGGCCAACTCCGACCCTTCAGAGAAATCAACGGCCAGACCAAATGAACGTTGCAAACCAATCGTTAAAGAGTCAAAGTCCCACTCGGCATTGTTGCGGGAGCCGGCTGTAGCCGCTTCCAGCATTTCCTCGACCACATCCTCGACATAATCTATAACCAAACCATGAATATCATCGTCACCCAGCACCTCACGACGCAGAGCGTAGATGGTTTCACGCTGCTTGTTCATAACATCATCATATTCAAGCAACTGTTTACGAATATCAAAGTTGTGCCCCTCGACCCGGCGCTGGGCATTTTCAATCGCTTTGGAGATCATACCGTGTTCAATCGGTTCACCCTCTTCAATGCCTAAGGTATCCATAACCTTAGCAATGCGCTCAGAACCGAAAATCCGCATCAGATCATCTTCTAAACTGAGATAAAAGCGGGAGGAACCGGGGTCGCCCTGACGACCGGAACGCCCGCGCAACTGATTATCGATACGCCGACTCTCATGGCGTTCGGTGCCCAGGATATGCAAACCTCCAGCCTTAAGCACCTCCTCACGTTCAGCTTCGCACTGCTGCCGGAAACCGGCAATAATCTGTTCGCACTCATCTAAACTCATATCCTCCTTAAGCTTAGATTTGGCCATCATCTCGGGATTACCGCCGAGCACGATATCAGTTCCCCGCCCGGCCATATTGGTAGCAATCGTGATCGCCCCTTTACGACCGGCCTGAGTAATAATCTCGGCCTCTTTCTCATGAAATTTAGCATTCAAAACCTCATGCTTGATCCCTTTACGCTTTAGAACCCTGCCTAAATGTTCAGAATCTTCAATCGAAATGGTTCCGACCAAGGCCGGCTGACCCGCCTCATGACAAGCAATAATCTCTTCCACAACGGCATGGTATTTCTCCTTTGCGGTCTTAAAAATTACATCCGAATTATCTTGCCTGATCATCGGCTCGTTAGTTGGCAGGACAACCACGGAGAGACCATAGGTTTGGGAGAATTCAACCGCCTCGGTATCGGCCGTCCCGGTCATCCCGGCCAATTTATCATACATGCGAAAATAGTTCTGAAAAGTAACTCCGGCCAGGGTTTGGTTCTCGCGCTCAATTTTAACCCCTTCCTTGGCCTCTAAGGCCTGATGCAGGCCATCGCTATAACGTCGTCCATCCATAAGGCGGCCGGTAAATTCATCAACAATTGTAACCTTATCATCCTTAACCACATAGTCAACATCCCGCTTGAAAAGAACATGGGCTTTTAAGGCCTGGTTAACATGATGAAGGGTCTCGATCTGGGCCGGCTCATAAAGATTATTGACCTTAAGAAGCTCTTCGACGGCGGCGACCCCGGCATCGGTCAGAGTCGCGGACCGACTCTTCTCATCCAGATCATAGTCGGTCGGCTCCTCCAGGGCTTGGTTACGCTGGATCAATTTACGCATCGCTTTATCGATAACATAATATTTTTCCGTACTGTCGTCAGTCGGCCCGGAGATAATCAACGGGGTTCGCGCCTCATCAATAAGAATACTGTCAACTTCATCGACTATCGCATAATAGAGAGGCCGCTGCGCGTAATCTTCGAGAGAAAATTTCATATTATCGCGAAGATAGTCAAAACCGAACTCGTTATTAGTTCCGTAGGTAATATCAGAGCCATAAGCTATCTGGCGCTCTTGGTCATCAAGCTCATGCAGGATAACTCCGACCGAAAGCCCCAAAAACTCATAAATCGTCCCCATCCAGGCCGCATCCCGCCGAGCCAGATAATCATTGACGGTTACAACATGCACACCTTTACCGGCCAAGGCATTAAGGTAGACCGGCAGGGTTGCGGCCAGGGTCTTACCCTCACCGGTTTTCATCTCGGCAATCTTGCCGTCGTGAAGAACGATACCACCCATAATCTGTGAATCAAAATGACGCATCCCCAAGGTTCGTACCGAGGCCTCACGAACGACGGCAAACGCTTCAGGTAAAAGATCGTCAAGCGTTACGACTCCTTCTTTAAGACGTGACTTGAATTCATCAGTTTTTTCCTGCAACTGGCTATCCGAAAGCGCTTTAAGCGCCTCCTCTTCCTCATTCACTCGTGTGACCAGCGATTGCATAGCTTTGATTTCACGATCATTTTTACTACCGAATATTTTTTTCAGGATATTTGCCATGAAGTTTTAACCTTTTGAAATAAAAAGCCCTCGCAAAAAGACGCCTGACGACGCTTCACGAGGACCATTGAGTTTATAAGCAGCTTAGAAGGCTATCCGAGAACGTCTTAATCCAGCAGATAGTCAACCGGATTCACCGCCTTACCGTTTAACACAACCTCATAATGAAGATGGGCGCCGGTACTCCGGCCGGTATTGCCAAGCAGTCCCAACTCCTGACCGCGAACCACCGAATCTCCGCTGCGAACAGCGATCTTTGATAGATGACCATATTTAGTCACTTTTCCCAGACCATGATCAACAATCACCATCTTTCCATAACCACCTTTATAACCGGCAAAAACGACTTGGCCGTCGGCGGTCACGACCACCGGAGTGCCGACCCGATTGACAATATCGAGCCCCTTATGAAGTTCACGACGACCGGTAAAAGGAGAAACCCGATAGCCAAAACGAGAGCTAATCCAACCTCGCACCGGCCACACCGAGGGGGTAAAGTTAAGTAACGTCTGCCGTTCCTTAAGGTAACTACTTAAATGCCCGAGTTCACCCTCTTCACGAGTTATATCAAGCTCTAAACGCTGCAATTCACTATGCATACGAGCCAACTGCTGTTTACGCTCAGCATCAATACTCGAAACCGTCAACTCGGCGGCCAAGGGATCAGGCCCGCCCACACTCCGGGTCTCAATCTGCCCGGGGACAATCGCCAGATTGGCCATAACCTTGACCCGTGCATTACTCTCTTTTAAATTTGTCAGTTGATCATAGACATCGGTCATGCGCTGCGAAAAAAAATCTATCTGCTTCTCCAATTCGCGGTTTTGCTTCGCCAAGCGACTGTAATCATTAATATTATGTAGGTTTACCAAATAGAGAGCAATCGACACCAAGGCCCCTAGAAAAAGGGCACAAAGCCCAGGAGCAACCAGCCATATGGCTCTCTTTACCTGCTTAACCGATAAGGTCAATTTACGATGCACGCCGCTTCCACTACGAAAAAGCACCAGCGTATATCGGTCTTTAGACTCAATCAAAACAATCCATCCTTCTAAAATTATAACTGCCATCAACAGTTGATTCTTATCTATTCCTGAGAACCCGGCAAATCGGTGAACCTTAATAGCAAAGCATTGTCTGATTGTCAATATTTTAGCTATTCTCCGACAATCTTGCCAAATCTTATTTTATATGGTAGATACATTAAACATCAACATTGCTAAAACGCTTAAGAGGATAA
>JAUVDU010000375.1 GCA_030595135.1 Deltaproteobacteria bacterium
CCGAACCCTGGAGAAAGAGCTGGACTACACTCTGGAGGCGGCCCACACGGAGAGATTTGCCCGGCAGCTTGAAGGTGAGCCGGCGGTTTATGTGCCGCAAGTCTATCGCGAAGCCACGACATCACGGGTTCTGACCATGGAACATATTTATGGGGTTAAGGTTTCCGCGATCGACGAGTTGGAAAAAGCGGGGCTGGATCGGAAAGAGATTGCCCGACAAGGTCTTGTCCTGATCATGACCCAGATATTTGTCCATGGTTTTTTTCATGCCGATCCGCATCCGGGAAATATCTTTATTATGCCGGATAATGTCATCTGCTACATAGACTTCGGTATGATGGGACGACTTGATCTGGAAATGCGGGAAAGTTTTGCCGATTTGATTATGAGCATTGTCCACCGGAACGAGAGAGATGCTGCCTTAGCTCTGCTTAAACTCACTCTTTCAGAGGAGGGGCCGGATTATCTCGCCCTGGAAAGAGAAGTGGCCGAGTTTATGGATCAACATTGTTACCGTCCTTTAAAGGATGTGGCATTGGGGGCAATGTTGAATCAGCTTCTGCAGCTGACGACCAAGCATCGCCTCTGTATCCCGCCCGACCTGTTCTTGATGATCAAGGCTTTAAGTACGGTGGAAGGGCTCGGCCGGGTACTGGATCCGGAGTTGGATGTTATAGAGGAGTCGGCTCCATTCATTAAACGTATTCAGCTAAATCGTCTTCACCCTCACCGAATCGCCAAAGATGTTAGCAGTTCCGGCACCGAATTTCTTCATCTTCTAAAAGATATCCCTGGAGAGATTCGGACAATTCTCAAATTGGCCAGACAAGGCAAAGTAAAAATGGAGTTTGAACATCGTGGTCTGGAGCCGATGCTCGCCACCCACGATCGTATCAGCAACCGGCTCTCCTTTGCCATTGTCCTGGCATCCTTAGTGATCGGCTCAAGCCTGATTGTGCTTTCCGGTATCCCGCCTAAATGGCATGAAATACCGATTATCGGATTGACCGGTTTTCTCTTCGCAGGCTTTATGGGATTCTGGTTGCTGATATCGATTATAAGAAGTGGAAGACTGTAAGGCATGTAGAAACTGTGTCTGCCCTTAATTGTTAAGGCTGCCACACTACTAATCTTTGACAATTCTGTCAGATTAAGCGTCCGAGGTCAAATGGCGAGAGGTGTGGCATTGTTGATGGCGCCAGAGATCCAGATGAAAAAAATGATGCTCAAAGTAAATAATTGATGATTAGTCGGAAAACTGATATAATCGGCTACGATTCTTCTTTAAATAAATATTTTTTTAGCTTTATCGGCCTATGCTGGATATTGAAAAACAGATAAACCATTGGTGCGCAGGGGCAACCGAAGATTGGGACGTTGCACGTAGTTTGGTGTCGCAGGGCAAGCTTAGGCATGGACTTTTCTTTGCTCACCTGACTTTGGAAAAGGTTCTGAAAGCTCATGTGTGCCGAACTAACCGCGAACTTGCTCCACCTATTCACAATTTGATTCGGTTGTCTGAAAGAGCCAACCTTTCTTTGGAACCGGAGCAACGAAACCTGCTGGCGGAGGTGAATAGTTTCAATATTGAAGGGCGTTACCCTGAACTTTTTCTTCCGCTTCCGTCTCAGCAGGAAGCGGACAACTATATTAACAAGATCGGAGAGATGGTGAAATGCTTGAACCGGCTGTTCTGATATCGGTAAGAAACTATATTGACGCCATAAAACGCTCTGGAATCGAAGTTGAGTTTGTTGCAGTATTCGGTTCGCAAGTTAGCGGAAAAAAACATGAATGGAGTGATATTGACCTGATGGTGGTCTCTCCTGAATTTGATGATATGAATGACCGAAGTCTCGTAAATCTCCTTTGGCGTCTTGCCGCCCTCGTTGATAGCCGCATTGAGCCCATACCTTGTGGTTCCAGGCAATGGCGGGAAGATGATATGAGTGCGATTGTCGAAATTGTTCGGCGTGAAGGCGAAATTTTACGGGCCGCATAAAAGGCAGCCTTTTTAATTTATTCGTACGATCTATCTTTTCGGTAATGCCAAATTTCTTTTCCACTGTTGACCGATCCGGTCAAAGGCGTGCGTATTGAGGCTGCCAGAAATCTTACCTCAATCCCGCGTTCAGAGCTCGACAAAAATCTCCACGAACAACTTGATAAGACTCTGACTGAGTTTCAGGAGGTCATTGAATATTCAGCTGATTTTGCCGATAGTCGGATGAATCTTGGGGCCCTCTATGTTTATCGAGGGGAGCTCGAAATGGCTGAGCTAGCTTTTAAGAAAGCGATTGCCATTGACCGCGATCTCTATGCCGCTTACCGAAATCTGGCGGTACTTTACAGTCGGCAACAGAAATTCGACCTTGCTGAAAAAATTCTGCTTAAAGCCCTGGCTCTTAATGACGCCCTTTATGATATCCACTACCCATGCTTGATAAATTGAAAGCCCCAAAAGGGGCGCTGGTTATTATGGATCGGGGTATCGCCACTCAAGCAAATATAGATTGGCTGATTGCACGTCAATACCGATACCTGGTGGTCAGCCGCAAACGAGCTCGTAGTTTCGATGCTGATCAGGCTGTAGAGATCTCCACCGCATCGAATCATCTCCTCAAAATCCATAAGGTGATCAATGAAGACAGCAGTGAAGCGCGACTCTACTGCTACTCTGATCAGCGAAAAGCAAAAGAAGAAGCCATTACAAAGCGTTTTACTGATCGTTTTGAAGCTGGTTTGCAGAAAATTTCCGA
>JAUVDU010000117.1 GCA_030595135.1 Deltaproteobacteria bacterium
GCAATCATGAAGAAGGTTGCGTAGATCGGCATGACTTTAGCAATACCGCCAAAATCTTTAATCATCCGGGTATGACGACGCTCATAGAGCATCCCGACAATGAGGAAGAGAGCACCGGTGCTGATCCCATGATTAAGTATCTGATAGAGGCCACCTTGAACTCCTTGCATATTAAAAGCAAAGATACCAAGCATAACATAACCCAAGTGACTGACACTGGAGTAGGCCACCAGTTTCTTCAAATCGGGCTGCACCAAAGCCACCAAGGCACCATAAATTATACCAATCACAGCAAGAACCGCTATCACCGGCGTAAACTGATGGCTGGCATAAGGAAACAGAGGAATCGCAAAGCGCATAAATCCGTAGGCTCCCATCTTCAAGAGAACACCGGCCAAAATCACACTACCGGCAGTTGGGGCCTGAACATGAGCATCCGGCAGCCAAGTGTGCAGAGGGAACATCGGGACTTTGATCGCAAAAGAGACAAAAAAAGCGAGGCAGAGCCAGAACTGAGTTGATACTGGGATATTAAGTTTATAAAGTTCGAGCAGATCAAAGGTGTAGACGCCCGTAGTTTTGTGATTCAAATAGTAGAGAAAGAAGATTGCAAGGAGCATGAAAACCGAGCCAGCTGCTGTATAGAGAAAGAATTTAACGGCCGCATAGATTTTGTTATCTCCACCCCAAACCCCGATCAGGAAATACATCGGAATCAACATCAACTCCCAGAAGACGTAGAAGAGGATAAGATCAAGGGAGACCAAAGCTCCGAGCATTGCGGTTTCGAGCAACAAGAGACAGATCATGAACTCTTTAACTCGTTTCTGGATGTACGTCCAAGAGCAGAGCACACAAAGCGGCGTCAGGAAAGTGGTCAGAATAATAATCCAGATACTGATGCCGTCAAGTCCGACAAAATAGCTTATACCGGCACTTTTAACCCATGTATAGCGTTCAACAAACTGCATTGCCGCAGTGCCGTTCTGAAAACTGAAAAGCAAAGGCAACGAGATAAAGAACTCGATCATGGCAAAAACCATAGCAGTGCCACGAATGGTATCCTTCGCCTCTTTATCGATAAACATCAGGATTAAAACCCCGAAGATCGGAAAGAAGGTCACAAGGCTGATAATCGGAAATCCTAGCTCATTCATCTATCGCACTCCCTGCTGTTGATGTAATACTTGGGAATTATATCAATTTAAAATTAAATATAGTGTAACTAAATCAAACTGGCCCAGCTGAGCTGGACTGTCCACTAAAGCGCCTTGGCAAAATAATATGCGAGCAAGACCACAGTACCAAAAACTACCGAGATGGCATAACTCTGGACATAGCCGGATTGCATGTAGCGTACTGTAGCGCTACCCCACCCGACAATGCGGGCAACACCATTAACAATACCATCGATAACGCCGACATCTACCCCTTTCCAGAGAAAATAGCTGAATCCGCGCAAAGGTGAAATAATAACCATGTCGTAGAGCTCATCAATGTACCATTTATTAAGCAACAGTCGGTGTAAGAAAGCGTATTTTTCGGCCAAAGCAACCGGAATATCGCGTTTTTTGATATACATAATGTAAGCTATGAAGATACCAAAACCGGCAATGGCCACTGATACCGCCATCAGCAAATACTCAACCCACAAGGGCGGGTGATGAGCACCGTGATGTCCTGCGGCCTCAACGGCATGACCAGCGGCAGCATGAACAGCTTGTCCGGCAACATGTGCCGCCTGATGTGCGCCATGAGCTACTGCAGTTGTCGCATCTTGTAATAGTTTACCATCACCCAGCCCGATTACCGGCTCAAGGAAATGATGAAACATATTACTGCCGCCTAAAGCATGCGGTACACCAAGGTAACCGCCGACAGCGGCAAGAAAAGCAAGAACACAGAGCGGTACGAGCATGGTTTTCGGTGAATCATGAATATACTCAGCCGCATCTCCAGCCCGACATTCATTAAAAAAGGTCATAAAGAGCAGACGGAACATATAAAAGGCGGTCATCCCGGCAGCGAGCACACCAATCAACCAGAGCAACCAATGGCCCTGAGGGCTACTATAGGCTTTCCAGAGGATCTCATCCTTACTAAAAAATCCTGAGAAACCCGGAATCCCGGCAATCGCGATAGTACCGGCCAGAAAGGTCCAGAAAGTAACCGGAGTTTTATCTTTTAAACCACCCATATTCCGCATATCCTGTGCATCATCATGGGAATGAATCTTATGGTAGGCATGATGCATCGAATGAATAACCGCACCTGCGCCCAAAAACATCAAAGCTTTAAAGAAAGCATGGGTCAAGACATGAAACATCCCGGCCGTAAAAGCGCCAACGCCCAACCCTAAAAACATATAGCCGAGCTGACTAACCGTAGAATAAGCCAGAACCTTTTTAATATCGTTTTGGACAAGGCCAATCGAGGCCGCAAATAGAGCGGTCAAGGCACCAACCGTAGCGACAACGCCCATAGCAAATGGTGACATCGAAAAAAGTATATTGGAGCGTGCGATCATGTAAACACCCGATGTTACCATGGTCGCAGCATGGATCAGAGCACTAACCGGTGTCGGACCGGCCATCGCATCGGGGAGCCAGACATAAAGAGGAATCTGAGCCGATTTAGCAGTACAACCGATAAAAAAGAGGAGACAGATAGCAGTTGCCTGATTCGTAGAGAGATAATGTACATTGCTGAAGACTTCGTCAAACTGCAAGCTCCAGACCCCATGTTCGCCGAGTCCGGTAAAGAGTAAAAACATACCAATGAGAAAGGCAAAGTCACCGACCCGGTTGGTAATAAAGGCTTTTTTACCGGCAATAGCGTTAGCTTCATCATCAAACCAGAATCCGATCAGGAGGTATGAGCAGAGCCCCACACCCTCCCAACCCAAGAACAACAGGAGGAAGTTGTTGGCCAGAACCAGGTTAATCATGGAGAACATGAAAAGGTTCAGGTAGACAAAGAAGCGATAGTAACGGCCGGGATCTCCATCCATATAACCAATTGAATAGACATGGATAAGAAATCCGATTCCGATAACAAACATCGCCATCATCATCGATAGCGGATCAATCAGGTAAGCGATATTAGTCTGCAGAACGCCGCTGTTAATCCAAGGCAAGCAGGTTACCTGAATAATGCGATCAGCCGGGGGTAAGCCCTGGAGCTGAAAAAATATAATACAGGTGACAATAAAGGAGAGGGCAATCATACCACAAGCAATCCAGTGGATCAGACTCTTGTTAACCGCCTCAATACGACGTCCGAGCAGACCGTTAATCAGGACTCCGATGGCCGGAAAAACCGGTACCAACCAGATATAATCGAACATACCTATAACTCCTTAAAATTCCTAGTGAGAATTATTTCTTTACGGTAAATCTTGCTATGTTTGTTTAATTGAGATGGCAAAGTAAAAATTTCGATATACAAGGAGTTGTGGTTTTTCAGATACGAGACCATACAAGAGTATGTCGAGTGTCTGAAAAATCACGACGACGCAGGAGATCGGAGTTTTTACGAAGCCATCACCATTTTAAGAGATTGAATTTGTCTAAATCAATTGATCCGTGTTTACGATACATGAGGACGAAGATAGCTAAGCCAACGGCAGCTTCAGCAGCGGCTACAGCCATGACGAAAAGCACCATAAAAATACCGTCAAGTGACTGATGAGCCCGGCTGAAGGTCACAAAAGCGATGCAGACGCCGCCGAGCATGATCTCGATACACATAAAGACAACTATGGCGTTACGGCGACAAACCGCGCCGGCTGCACCAATTATAAAAAGGACAACTGAAAGGGCTAAATAGATACTTTGATTTTCAATCATGTCTCCTGCTCCTCTACTTTACGCGTTTAGCCAGAACTACGGCACCAATGACGCCGGCAGTCAGGAGAATGGAAACAACTTCAAAAGGCAGCAGGTAGTCGGCAAAAAGGAAATTCGAGATCACTGCTACGCGGCCATGGGTTGCAACCAATGTATCGGTTATTGGACCTTGGATGGCGCTCAGGCTATGGCCTAAACTAACCAACATCAATTCCAGAAAAAGTACGATCAAAGCAGCCACTCCAATCACTTTGGAGACTCGAGTATTAACCTTGGAATCCTGTTCCTGGCGGAGATTGAGCATCATGATGGCAAATATTATAAACATCATAATCGCCCCGGCATAAACTATAATCTGAAGCATAGCCAGAAACTGGGCATGCAGCAGCACATAAATTACCGCCACCATAAAGAAAGAGAAAACCATCCATAGGGCACTATGCAACGTCGAGCGGGCAAATATAACCAGCAGCGAGGAAATAACCGCCAGACCGCCACATATCAACAAAAATACCAGTTCCATCTAATCACTCCTGATCAAGTTACTTTATTTGCCTGCAAAGATATATTTTTCCGGGTTTTTCAACTTTTCGATATCAAAGATAAAATCTTCACGCTGATAGTCGACAAAGTCATAAACTTTTGTCAACTCGATTGCATCTTTAGGACACGCTTCCTGACAAAAACCGCAGAATATACAACGTAATTCATCAATGACAAACTCTTTCGGATAGCGCGTCCCACCAGCATCTTCGTAAGGAACAATGGTAATTGCCTGAGATGGACAAATTTTTGCGCAAAGCCCGCAAGCGACACAATTCAGCTTACCCTGATCATCGACTTTCAAACGATGCAGTCCCCGCCAACGGTCACTTACTTCGCGGCGCTCGGTCGGATACTTGATCGTGATCGGCTTGGTGAAAAAATTCTTCAGGGTATAAGCCAGACCTTTCAGGATCGGGGTAATGTATTTTCCTTCCGGTCGCCGATCGCTGATATTCAGTACGTAATCTTTGTCGCCCATGTTATCCTCTTAAAAAACCTGCCACGGGTTAGGAGGCATCAAGGTCATTTAAATAATTATTTCTTTTCTTGTAACTATTCTTTAAATATTGAAAACCAGCATCCACAATCCGGTAAGCAAAATATTAAGCAAACCAAATGGCAGTAGAATCTTCCAGCCAAAACTCATAACCTGATCATAACGTAAGCGGGGGAATGTAGAACGCTCCCAGACACAAAAGAAGATCATGAAAAAAGTTTTGAGAAAAAACCAGTGTGGGCCATCTACAATCGGTCCATGCCAACCGCCAAGAAAAAGAGTCGTAACCAACGCGGCAAAGACAAACATGTGACAGTATTCAGCCATAAAAAAGAGGGCGAATTTCATCGAGCTGTATTCAACGTTAAATCCGCAAGCGAGCTCGGCTTCAGCCTCAGGCATATCGAACGGTGTCCGGTTAAGTTCGGCCAGTCCACAGATAATAAAGAGGACAAAAGCAAACGGCTGTTTGACAATATTCCAGAGTCCGGTTTGCGAATTGACAATATCGACCAAGCTTAAGGATCCGCTGACCATGACTACCGCAATCACGGCCAGGGCCAGTGACAACTCATAACTGATCATCTGGGCCGCACCACGCATGCCCCCGATCACTCCATATTTATTACCCGATGACCAACCCCCGAGAATACCACCATATGAACCAATCGTCGAGATCCCGAGAATCAAGAGCAAACCGACATCAAGATCCGTCAGATAGAGAGTAATTACCCGCCCCATGATGGTCACGGTGTCGCCAAAAGGAATTAAAACAACCAACGTCACTGAAGCCCCGATACTGATAATTGGGGCCAGGACAAAAAGGGGTTTGTCAGCGTTGTCGGGAATCAGCTCTTCTTTGAAAAAGCCCTTGACCCCATCAGCGATGGGCTGCAACAATCCATGATATCCGACCCGGCGCGGGCCGTGCCGCAACTGGACATGGCCTAGAACTTTTCGTTCAATCCAGGTCGAATAAGCCACAATCAAGAGGGCTACAACAAAAGCCACCAATGTTTTGACTATCAGTATGGTCATAAATTCGAGCATCCGTCATACCTCTTCAAACGGTGAACA
>JAUVDU010000414.1 GCA_030595135.1 Deltaproteobacteria bacterium
CGAAAACCGGCGCCGCCGGTACCGATCTCCTCCTGCATCCGAATGATATGTCCCAAAAAAAGCTTCGCGTAACGACGATCTTTTTTCTCCAATTTGCCAATATTTTTCGCTAAAGCCCGAATCCCGCTGAGCCCGGCTACCGGAACCGGGGTTTTCAACATCGCTTTAGCCGTTTTTTTGATAACTTTCGGAATAACCGTTTCGTAAGAGATCATTTCAGGGACTTTGATAGGATAGTAGAGCAAGCCTTTAGGGGCCATCACTCCTTTAACAAAACGGGCCTTCTCCAGAGCCTGCTCCTGACACCGTACCGGGGTCTCAAATACCGGATCACTGACCAGATATTCATCACCCTCTTTACCGTAAACAATCAGGTTATGAGCATTAAAATGAAAACGCATCTCCGGAGGGAAATAAGGCAGCCAGAAGACTGAACTTTGCGCGCCGACTATCCGGCCCTGGGCCACCAGGGCGTCAAGGGCTTGACTGCCTTGTTGCGGATCTGAAAAGGTCTGCATCTCCATCTGCAAGCCCAGATTTTTCTGCAATCCCTTGATAATGGCTTTAGGCATTCTCCGGTAGGCGATCAACGGCATCCCACCAAGTTTGACAAACGGAATATAAGCAAACATCAGCGCATTAGAGAGTCCGAAAACCATCGCCTCGGAGAGCGGCAGGCCGTGGTGGCGCAGCAGCAGCGACATCACGCCGCTTTCACAATGAGCCGAGTGAGCATGTTCAAAAACCGGCTTAGGCACCGCTCTTCCCTCGTTTCGGCAACCGGCAAAGACCCTCGACGCTGAGGCCTAAGGCCGAGGCATGACGCTCAAGCAACTTTTGGGAAAGCTCGGCAAAGACCTGCGGTTTGAAATGACGCTTGAGACGCCACTTAAAGATCCCGGTGGCTTGGGCGAGAACCTGTAAATCCATGCGTTGATCGTACATATGAAAATACAGGGGTGAGACTTCTCCTGAAAGAACTTTGTGGTAGGCTTCGTTCGAGAGACGTTCAAGTTCCTTAAGCGCCTGTCTGGTGACCTCTTCTTCAACCTCCCAACCCGATGAAGCGACAATCCCGTAGGCACCCGTCCCACTGGTTGCATAAATCGCTTTTTTATGGTTGGCAAGTGTTGAGATATTGTCTTGAGGAACCCGGTTACTCTCCATTTAGACCACCGTCAAATGCATAAATGCAGTTGAAAAACGACCACTCTCGGGAATGAAACAGAGTAATGTCTCCCCTTTTTTCAGGCGGCCCGAATTAAAGAGCTCTTCCAAGATAATATAAATCGAGGCCGAACCGGTATTGCCTTTTGCACTTAAATTCGTAAACCACTTTTCTTGAGGAATGTCACACCCGGCCGCCTGCATCCCTGCGTAAACCTTGTCACGGAAAAATCCCGACGAATAGTGCGGCAGATACCAGTCAACCTTTTCCGCCTCGACTTTACCCTGCTCCACAAGCTCTAAAAGCGGTTTGGTCACTGTGTATTCAACAATCTTCTCATTCAGCAGTTTAACGTCCTGTTTGATCGGAAAAATTGACTGATCCAACCACGCTTGAGGCCGGTATTCGCGCCACCCTCTCAAGCTGCCATCTGCCAACTTGTCCGCCCCGGCGTACATACAGGCATCAAGTGCGTTGGCATAGGACTTCTGATAGATCCAATCAACCTGCAGGGAAAACCCCTCTGGATTTGGTACCGCACTCATCCAGAGAGCACCGGCACCATCACTCAACATCCAACGCAGAAAATCCTTTTCAAAAGCGATTGTCGGGTCTTTCTCCAGTTGAACGGCCCGTAAACCGATCTCTTCCTCGAAACTCCAACCTCGCATCATTGAGGAGATATTCTCCGAGCCGGTAGCCACGGCATTATTACTCTGCCCGGAGAGGATCGACAGATAGCCATACTTAAGCGACATTGTTCCGGCCAGGCAGATACCGGCCGTCGCAACCACTTCACAAGGAGGAATCTTAAGCTCGCCGTGAACCATTAAAGCGTGATTCGGCATCAACTGATCCGGCAGCGTCGTACCACAGGCCAACAGCTCAATAGTATCCAGATCACAGCCCTGTTCGCCAAGTTTACGGATCGCTGCGGCGGTTAACTCAACATTACTATGGGTGGCCGCCCCTGTCTCCGGGTCAATCGCATAATATCTGGAGGTTATCTTATTGCTGCGTAAAATCAGTTTACGAACCCGAGAAGGTCGTTCGCCAATCTGCCCTAAAACTGACTCCATAGTTTCGTTGGAAACCGGTTGATTAGGCAAAAAAGCTGCAATATTATTGATGTAAACCTTTCGTGTCATGCATTCCTCACCTTCCCGAAGGAAGTTCATAATTAATAACCGCTTCGTCAATAGCTTTTTTTCTAAAGGAATAGATGAGCTTGCGGATTAACATATTCAACGGGACAAGCGTCACTATCAGCATCAGCAGAAAGATCGCATAGATCGTAATAACGACATTGCGTCCCCGAGAGTTTGGCTCCCCCGCTT
>JAUVDU010000045.1 GCA_030595135.1 Deltaproteobacteria bacterium
TCGACATTGATGGCAAAATCGGGGCAGCGCAGCTCACACATGTGGCAGGCGATGCATTTTTCCGGGTTTTGGGCAAAAACCCGACCATTTTCATCCATGCTCAGTACCTCTTTGGGGCAGAAGGCGACACAAATGCCGCAACTTTTGCACCAGTCGGAAAAAATCGTAATTTCGGGGTGCTGATCGGAGGCTGTTTCTTGGTGTTTGTCGTTTTTTGCAACCATGGTTTTTTTCAGTTCTGATGGTTAATCTGTTAATGATCTCAAGTGTACAGCGACCGATTTAGGGAAACCCGCCCGCGTAGCCGGTTAGTGGAAATTGCATACACCCGAATAAGGTTTTTTGTCAATGGCTTTTTCACGCTTGCAAAATGAGACTAATACTGGTAGAAAACTATGTGAGATATTGCATTAGTGAATCGACATAATTAAAGAGGTGGATATGCGAAGATCTTTTTTAAACCGTTGGTTTTGGTCGTTGCTTTTATGTCTGTCGTTTTTAATGGTTTCGGTTCTGCTTTTAAGCCCGCATAATGTTTTGGCGGAAATTCGCAAGAATCGAGTGCATCGGGTTGCCGTACTGGCTTTTGCGCCGCCTTTTCTAAAATCGTACGAAGGGTTGCGGAGTGGGCTTGAGGGCCGAGGTTACAATCTTGATAAAGATCTCTTTTTTGACGTTCATTGTCTCGGTCGGGACACCTCAAAAATGGAGCCCTTGCTGGAGAAGTTGGTGGCCGCTGATTACGATCTGATTTTTTCAATTACGACGCCGGTAACCCGGGTGATCCGCGCTTCTCCGGCTGCGAGCAAAGCCGAAATGCCGGTGGTTTTTACGGCGGTTGCTGATCCTTTAGGTTCGAAAATTGTGAATACCCTGCGCCGTCCCGGTGGAAATTTTACCGGGGTCAGTCATCTCTCCATAGAGCTATTACCGCAACGCTTGCTGTTGTTTAAAAAAGCTTTTCCGGCCATGACGCGTGTGGCGCTCTTTTTTGATCCTGAAGTGGAGATTTCAAAGCGCTCTTTGAATCAAGGTTTTCTGCGCCGGGCGGCGGCCGATATCGGGCTTGAGCTGGTGGTTGTCCATGTGCGTAACCGCGATGAGATGGTCAAGAGTTGCCAAAGCTTCAGCGCCGATCGAGCCGATGCTATTTTTATGTTGCCGGATCCGCTCGCGGTGGCTCATTTCAATGAACTTCTCGCACTTTCACACCGTCTGAAAATTCCGTTGATGGTGATCGATAATATGTTACTTCAGCGTGGCGGAGTGATGGGTTACAGCCCCGATTTTTATGGTGTCGGTTTTCAATCTGCAACCATTGTCGACCAGATCTTCAAGGGAGGATCCCCTAGAGAAATCCCGGTTCAGAATGCTGAAAAAGTAAATCTTGTTGTCTCTTTAAAAGAGGTTCGGGCGTTAGGCCTTGAAATCAGTGATGATATCCTTTTGCAGGCGGATGAGGTTTTACGGTGAGAGTGAAATTTTCTCTTTATCGGAAATTACTTTTCGGTTTTATTATAGTTGCAGTTTTGCCGTTGCTGGTTGGTTCCGGCTATTTTTATAAGATTTTACGGGGGCATCTTTACGAAGATGTTGAGCATATTAACCTGGTTCAAGCCCAGATGGCCGGTAAGCAGGTTGGCTGGCATGTCCGCGAAATTGATCGCAGCCTCTCGCATTGTGCGAGCCAATATATTTTTCAACGAAATAATGATGGGCTCTTGTCGTGGCCCTATCGTCAGCACCCCGAAATTCGTAAGATCGTGATCGTTGACCAAGAGAACAACGTGCTTGAGGCCTTGTCACGATTTGGTTACTTAAGTTCTGGTATGGCCTCGCCTCTGCTTACTTTTGTGGCGGATTACCCGGAGCAAAAAAAGATTTTTTTCACCCAGTGGCAACTTGAACCGCAGTTGGTTGTGGTCTATCCGATCACTTCCTTGACTACCGGTAAACAGCAGGGCTACCTCTTTGCCGAACTTTCGTTGAAAAATCTTTTCAATGCTTTTCCTCGGCAAAACTCTGGACAAAATGAGCTTTTTCTCGTCAATTTCGAGGGTGAAGTGGTAGCCCATGCTGACATTGATCATGTTCTTAAGGGAACCAGGCTCAATCATCTCTCCCCGGTAGCGGAGGTTCTGGAAGGGGCTCAGTCAGCCTTGGGCGAGTATTCCAATCTTGATCGAGAAGCGGTTTTCGGAGTTGTAACCAAGGTCGAAGGCTTGCCGTTATTGGTTGTCTGTGAGATGCCGTTATCCTCAGCCTATGCCTTAACTGAAGCTTGGCGCAATACTTTTATCTATGTTTTTTGTTTTGCCTTAGGTCTGATTCTGCTTGGCAGCTGGTATATCTCCCGCTTGATGACGCGGCCCATCGAAAGACTTTATCGCGCCAGTGAGATGATTCGTGGCGGCAGCCTGGAACTGGTCAAGGGCGATTTTCCGGACGATGAGATCGGCTCTTTTGCGCTCTGTTTCAATGAGATGGTTGTCTCTTTGAAAAAGGATCGCAAACTGCGCGAAAAAGCTGAAACGAACTTGCGTGAAAGTGAGAGCCACTATCGCACGGTTGCTGATTACGCTTATGATATGGAGTGCTGGCGTGATCCTGAGGGTAAGTTTATTCACATGTCACCATCATGTTTGGAGATTACCGGATATCTTTCGTGGGAGTTTTATGCCAACCATCTCTTGATGGATGAGATCGTTATAAAAGAAGATCGTGAGATTTTTATCGGCCACCGGCATGAGGTTATGCAGAATGGTCGTTATGAGCCGATTGAGTTTCGTATTCGTCACAAAGATGGTTCAGTCCGCTGGTTAAGCCATATCTGTCGTCCGATAACCGATTCTACAGGGGCGGATTTAGGAGTTCGGGGCAGCAACCGGGATATTACGCCTTGGAAATTGGCTGATGATTTTCTGGCAGCGGAGAAAGAGCGGCTCGCAGTTACCTTGCGCAGTATTGGTGATGGGGTGATTACTACAGATAATCATGGTCGTGTGACCTTGCTTAATCCGGTGGCTGAAATCCTGACCGGTTGGAGTAATGACGCCGCTTCGGGTCGGGCAGTTGACGAAATATTTCACATTATTCACGAATTTAGCCGGAAGATTATAACCAATCCGGTAGCTTTGGTTTTGGCCGAAAATCGGGTTGTGGAGTTGGCTAATCATGCCCTGCTTATTTCCCGTTCCGGAGTCGAGGTTGCGGTGGCCGACAGCGCTGCTCCGATTATTGGTCGGAGTGGAGAACGGCTTGGAGTGGTTCTGGTTTTTCGTGACGTAAGAGATGAGAAAAAACTTCAGCAGGAACGTTTGCGGAGTGAGAAACTTGCGGCTCTCGGGGTCTTGGCCGGGGGTATTGCCCATGATTTTAATAATCTTTTAATGGGGTTGCAAGGCAGTCTTGATCTGGTCAGACTCTCTTATAACCAAGGTTTTGCCACAACTGAGAAACATCTTTTGAAAGCTGAAAATGCGATTGGCCGGGCCGTCTCTTTAGCTCAACAACTCCTGACGTTTGCCAAAGGTGGAGCTCCGGTTAAAGAGAAGACAGCGTTGCCTCAGTTGGTTGAAGAATCAGCCGAGTTTGTTCTCCATGGTTCGCAGGTGAAAGCTGAAGTTGTCGTTGAAGCTGATCTCTGGGATGTAGAAATTGATAGTGGGCAGATCAGTCAGGTAGTTAATAATCTGGTGACTAATGCGCGGCAGGCGATGGATGATACCGGTATTGTCCGGATCACTATTACCAACCTGGAAATTATGGATGATTCTTTGGTTGATCTGAAATCCGGGCCTTACGTTAAGGTTTCGGTGCGAGATCAAGGTTGTGGCATTGAGCCTGAAATCATACCCCATATATTTGAGCCCTACTATACGACCAAGGAGGCCGGCAGCGGGCTCGGATTGGCTACCTGTTACTCAATAATTGCGAACCACGATGGCCATCTTGACGTAACTTCCGAGTCTGGAGTTGGTTCGACTTTTACTTTTCTCCTGCCGGCAACCGGCCAGTCTAGTAAAGAGAAGCCGATTGAATCCCCGAAGTCACCGTTGAGATATGATAGTGTTGCCGGCAATGGCCGGATCCTGCTTATGGATGATGAAGAGGTGATCTGTGAAGTTGTGAGCGAAATGTTGGAGATGCTTGGTTATGAAGTTGTGGCGGTTGCCGATGGTGAGGCCCTGCTTGAGACTTACAAAAAAGCTTTGTCGGAAGGGTTAAGTTTTCAGGCGGTTTTAATGGATCTTTCAATCCCCGGCGGAATGGGTGGTCGAGAGGCAATTAGGCATCTCAGGGAGATTGATGCTGACGTGAGAGCCATTGTCTCCAGTGGTTACTCTCAAGATCCGGTGATGGCGGATTATCGGGCTTATGGCTTTAACGCTATGGTCGCCAAACCCTATAAAATCGAATCTCTGCTCGCAGTTTTACAAGATGATGGTCTTTGCTGAGCCACTGTTCCAGATCAGTGTCAAGGTGTAAGCGACCATGATGACGCCGATGAAGAACTCAAAAAAAAGGCTGAAAATCGCTCCGATAGCGGCACCGATCCCGGCCTTGAGGCTTTCCCTTTGACTTTTAACGGCAAAAGCCAATTCGCAGATAAAAGCTCCGGCAAAGGCTCCCAGAAGTGAGCCTCCCGGGGCCGGAATAAAGAGCAATCCTAAGAAAAAACCGACAAAGGCACCAATAATCCCATATTTACCGGCCCCCATTACTTTGGCCCCGAAACTGGTGATAAAAAACTGACCGATTGAGCCAACTAACATCAGTCCTAAAAGTATCATGACGGATGAGCCGGTGATGACCTGAAAATTGGTGAGCAAGGCATACGCAAGAGCCCCGATAAAGATCAGGCCGCTGCCGGGCATCACCGGTAGCAGGGTGCCGATCAGGCCGATCATGCAGAGAACAATCAGGATTGCAGTTTCCATCATATTAGCATTTTACTTAACTTCTTTTTTTCGGCTCATAGACGCAGTAGGGTTCTTCGGCCATGTAATTACCGGTCGCCTCGAAAGCGCGGGCGCGACAGCCGCCGCAGACCCTTTTGTATTCACAGATGCCGCATTTTCCTTCAAGGGCGTCATAATCCCGCAGGCGCGTGAAAACTTCCGACTCTTCCCAGATCTTCTGGAAGTTGGTTTCAAGAATGTTGCCGGCCTTGGCTTCAAGGTAGCCGCAGGGTTGGACGTCACCCGTATGGGAGACAAAGCAGAAACCGATGCCGCCCAAACAACCTCGGGTGACGGCGTCAAGGCCATGGGTTTTAAATGTGACTTTCTTGCCCTCAGCCTTGCTCCTTTGCCGCAAAATACGCAAATAATGGGGGGCGCAGGTCGCTTTAAGTTGGAGCGGAACTTTGTCGCGTTGATCGTAAAACCAATTTAAGGTTCTCTCATACTCTTCAGCCGGGATCTCCTGCTCTTCGAGTTCTTTGCCCCGACCGGTGGGTACCAGAAGAAAAATGTGGTGAGCCGCAGCTCCGAGTTTGACTGTCAGATCGAGGATTGCCGGTATCTCTGCAAGGTTGAGTTTGGTAATGGTCGTGTTGACTTGAAACTCAAGGCCGTTATCCCGGGCGAAGTCCAAGGCTCTCAGGGCGTTTGCGAAAGAGCCTTTTACCTGGCGAAAATTATCATGGGTTTCGGCATTGGCTCCATCCAGGCTGACACTGATTCTTTGAATGCCGCTGTCGATCATGCGCTTGATACTGTCCTGATCAACGAGGGTGCCGTTGGTTGCCATAACCATGCGTAAACCCAGTTTGGTGCCGTAGGCGGCCAAATCATAGATATCATCGCGGAGCATCGGTTCACCGCCGGTCAGGATGATGACCGGGTTGCTGAAAGAGGCGACCGTATCCAGGAAAGAGAAGGCTTTTTTCGTGTCCAGTTCACCCGGATAGGGGCCTTTTTCGGCCGCCGCCCGGCAGTGAATGCAGGAGAGGTTACAACTTCTGGTGGTTTCCCAGGCGATCAGGCGCAGTTCAGGGATATCTTTGCCGCCGTGCTGTTTGGTTGGCATTTTATCGGTTTCCGGGTGCATGTGAATTTTCCTTGAATATAAAGTCAAACCGGGTTGTCCGGTTGACATGGTTGCTAGTTTATATTATTGATCAATTCTAGTGCTCAACCATAAACTATAGTGGTTGTTTTTAGCAAGGAAAATGTTACTTTATTATGGTTGTTACGGTAAACTTTACGTTACTATTCAGCGTATTTAACCATAACGTTACAGCAAATGGCGGCGAACATCGCTTCGCCCACTTCGAGGGGGACACAGCTCAGCTCGTCACGGGCTAAAGCCCGGCCTGGAGGTTGCGCCCGAACGAAGAGAGGAAGTGCCCTTGGGGTATCCGGCGCACCGAGATAGTTCGAACCCAGAACACGCTGAATAGTTACAACTTTAACTTTATAAAAAACTTTGTGTCTTCTGCCTCTGTGCCTCGTATCTGTAATAATTATCAAACTGGGTGATTACATGACTTTAAGCCGAATAGTTACTTTTTTTGTTCAGGCAGGATGATTTTTTATGTTTTCAGCAAAGCCTATCTTGTTACCGGGGTGGCGGGTCATGATTTTGGCAGCCGGTTTTGGAACGCGATTGAAACCTCTGACCGAGCGGTTGCCGAAACCTTTGGTTCCGATAGCCGGGCTGCCGATGCTGGCCCTTTCCCTTAATCGCTTAAGAAAACTTAAACCCCGGATTCTGGTGGTTAACGGGCATCATCTCTCGGCTCAGTTGGCGGCTTTTTTAGAACAATCTGTTTACGGTTTTCAGCAAACAGAGTATCTTTATGAACCCCTGATTCTCGATACCGGAGGAGCTATTCGCAACGCCTCGCGTTATCTTCGCGGCCCTTTTTTTGTGACGACAAATGCCGATATTGTTAGTGATATCCCACTACTTGAGGCGGTTGCTCAACACCTGAAACGCCGGTCACTGGTGACCATGTTGTTGCATGATCGGGAGCGCTACAATCAGGTTGAAGTTGATTCCGGGGGGCGTATTCGGGGCTTTGGCCGTTTTCGGGCGGCTTCTGGAAACCGGATTTTGGCCTATACGGGTATTCAGATCTGTTCTCCATTGTTACTCGATCTGATGGCGCGGGAGAAGTCCGGTTGTCCTTTCTCCCTGATCACTTTTTATCGCCGCCTTCTGGCGGCCGGCCGGGACGATATCGTCAGCCATGTTGTGGATATGCAGAACGAATATTATTGGCGGGATGTCGGAACTCCGGATGATCTTGTTGCCATCGAACATGACCTGGTTCAAAATGCCGGTCTCGCCGCGAGGTTGGGAGTTGTTTGAATTTGTATATCATTTATAATATTATTCTTTGTTCTTTACTGTTGTTGTCCTGGCCGGGTCTGTTGTGGTATATGCATCGACGGCAGGGGAGCCTTGAAGGCTTAAGTGAACGTTTGGGTTGGGGCTGGCCGCGACCGCAATTTCAGGCCGGAAGTAAATCTCGGACAAACTGGTTTCATGGTGCCTCAGTTGGTGAAATTCAGATGCTGGTGCCGTTGATTCAGGCTTGGTGCAAATGTTATCCGGAAACCGGGCTGTTACTGACGACAATGACCTTGACCGGTCGTCAAACCGCCAAAAGACTTTTTCCTGACGCTCGGGTTGTATTGTTGCCTCTTGATCTGCCGGGGTTGTGGCCCCGCTTTTTTCGCCGTTTTCGGCCTGCGTGCCTGATTATTGCTGAGACCGAACTTTGGCCCAATTTGCTTCATTACGCCAAACGTCAGGGTTTGCCCCTGGCTTTGGTCAATGCCCGACTCTCTTTGAAAAGCTTTACAAATTATCGTTTTTACCGGTTTTTTACCAAGACCATATTCGCCGCTCCGACCGTCGTGGTGGTTCAGGATCAGGTTTCGGGCCAACGTTTTACCGAGCTCGGCACTTCTCCTGAACGAATTATTTTAAGCGGCAATATGAAGTTTGATCTGCTCCCTCCTGAAAATAGTGGGGCGCAAACCCTTTACCAGAATCTGTTTGCTCCGGAAATTCCGGTTGTCGTGGCGGGGTCTACGCATCCTGGAGAGGAGGAGATGATCCTTGACGCTTGGGAAAAATGTGCCTTACAAGTTCCTGAAGCTTGCAAAAATGCATGTTTGGTGCTGGCTCCCCGTCATCCTCAGCGTTTTGCCGAGGTGGCGGAATTTCTGACTTTAAGAAAGGTCGATTTCCTGCGTTTTTCATTATGGAAAGAGAGATCAGAGATCGCCGCTTTGCCTAAAGTGCCGGCGGTTTTGTTACTTGATACCTTGGGTGATCTGATCCACTTTTATCGTCTCTCTCGTTTTGCGATTATCGGCGGCACTCTGGTGCCCGGGGTCGGCGGTCATAATCCTTTGGAGGCGGCGGTTTTTGCTAAAGCAGTTATTCATGGATCCTATATTGCTAATTTCAGGGATGGTTTCGGCTACCTTGATGACCAAGGCGGAGGCTTGCCGGTTGATGGTGAGGCTGAGCTGGAAATTCTTTTTTGCCGCTGTCTGCAGGAACCTGGTTTTGCGCTGGGTGAGGGTTTAAAAGCGGCCGCTACCGTTGATCGGCATCGGGGGGCGGTGAGTCGAACGATGATTTCCTTGGAAGAGGCTTTCTTACGAATGAAGTTTTACTCATAATGGTCAAAGCTTAAAATTTGCGACATCAAAATTTGTGTTGATTTGTGTTTATCTGTGGTTAAAAAATCGGAACCACAAATGGACACAAATTAACACAAATAAAAGCAACCTGTTTAATTCCGGCCAGGCCGGGTTAGTGAAGATAAAGTTTGACTTTGTCACTCCCATTTCGTTACAATCGTCTTTGATAATTTTTACAGACAAAGTTGTCAGCTTTCTCGAATTTAAATATTGACAATTCAGTAACTATTCAGCTAACCCGCAAATTCATCAATATATGGTGCTTCTCTACTTGTGCTGAATAGTTACACAATTCAATTAAAGGAAACTTGTTTTGACTAAATCAAATAAAGGAACGACCTATAAAGATGCCGGGGTTGATATTGAAGCCGGTAACCG
>JAUVDU010000297.1 GCA_030595135.1 Deltaproteobacteria bacterium
ATGAGACGGGAATGGGAAGCGTTAGGCAGGACAAAACGAGCATCTTCAGCCGCAATTCCGGCTTCTCTTAAATCCGCATAGAGAGCTGCCAAACGACTCATCTCATCGTCAAAACGGGTCGCTAATTCAGGCTCCGCGGCAATCGACGGCGGCATCTCATAATCAAAACCACCATCGAAAGCAACATAACGCTGACTCTGCTGCGCAAACGAAGCCAAGCGGTGACGCACTAGCTGGTGCGTCAAAGCCCGGGAAACGCCTTCAGCCGCGAAGCTGAAAACAGCATGTTCCAAAACCCCGTGATGACCAATAGCCAAGACTTTACTGATCATACGCTGATCATCATCCAGAGCAAAACGTTGCTTCAGAGCCTTAACATCAACCGCCGCGTAACAGAGCCGGGCCGCAGTCGCAACGATGCGCTCGGCTTCCGGGGTATAGGTCAGCAGGGAGACAATCAAGCTTAAAACCGACTACTTCTTGTATTTACGACGGAATTTCTCAATCCGACCAGCCGAATCAACAAACTTCTGCTTACCGGTAAAGTAGGGATGACACTGGGAACAGACCTCGATCTTAATCGACGGGATGGTTGAACGAGTCTCAAAACTGAAGCCACAAGCGCAGTTAACTGCGCAGGTTTCGTATTTAGGGTGAATACCTTCTCTCATAATCTAAAAAACCTCCATATTTTTAAGCCCGAATCGAGCGAAGCGCGCTTTCTACATCTTAATGCGCGTTATTGTCAATAAAAATCAGAACTGTTAACTAGCTATTTATGGAATCTAAGAACTCTGCGTTGTTCTTGGTGCCCTTCATTTTTTCGAGCAGAAATTCCATGCCTTCAACAACATTCATAGGCTGAATGAATTTCCGTAAAATCCAAATCCTTTGCAGATCTTGAGGATCCATCAGGAGATCTTCACGCCGGGTGCCGGAGCGGATCACATCCATCGCCGGAAAGGTTCGTTTGTCGGCCAGGCGGCGCTCCAAGTGAAGCTCCATGTTACCGGTACCTTTAAACTCTTCAAAGATAACCTCATCCATCCGGCTTCCGGTATCGATCAGAGCCGTCGAAATAATTGTCAGAGAACCCCCGTCTTCAATGTTGCGGGCCGCCCCGAAAAAGCGTTTCGGTTTATGCAGGGCATTTGAGTCAACCCCGCCGGAAAGTACCTTGCCACTGGCCGGAATCACGGTATTGTAGGCCCGAGCCAAGCGCGTGATACTATCGAGTAAAATTACCACATCATGCTTATGCTCAACCAGTCGCTTGGCTTTCTCGGAAACCATCTCCGCAATCTGGACATGACGCTGAGGCGGTTCGTCAAAGGTTGAAGAGATCACTTCACCGCGCACCGAACGCTTCATATCGGTGACCTCTTCGGGACGCTCATCGATCAAGAGAACAATCAGGGTGATATCGGGATGGTTTTCAGTCAAACTATTGGCAATCTGCTTTAAAAGTACGGTTTTCCCGGTTCGCGGCGGAGCCACGATCAAACCACGCTGGCCCTTGCCGATCGGCGTAACCAGATCCATGACCCGCATCGAATAGTTATCGGACTCACGTTCAAGGGTAAAACGCTCATCGGGAAAGATCGGGGTCAGGTTATCAAAAAGAATCTTGTTGCGAGAAACCTCCGGCGAATCCTGGTTGACCTCTTCCACCTTGAGCAGAGCGAAATAGCGCTCACTCTCTTTCGGTGAACGGATTTGTCCGGCCACGGTATCACCGGTACGCAAATTAAAACGGCGAATCTGCGAAGGGGAAACATAGATATCATCCGGACCGGAGAGATAATTATAATCGGGAGCCCGTAAAAAACCAAAGCCATCCGGCAAGGTCTCCAGCACGCCTTCGCCGTAGATTGCACCGTTCTTATTGACATGAGTCTGCAAAATAGCAAAGATCAAATCCTGGCGCCGCATACCGGCAGCACCTTCGACCTTCATATCATGACCCATCTCCATCAATTCAGAGATTTTTTTGGTTTTCAGATCAGTCAGATTCATACACGTTCCTTAAAATTTCCCGAAAATTTTCATATGTGTTTAAAAGATTAACAGTTACGTTTATAACTAAAGTTAAAGACCTCGCGACAACGACCGCAAAGCAACCAAGGTATTACAAAATCCATATTTCACCATCATAAAAAGTAATTATTAAATATAATCCAGGTAGTATCAATTTGATTTCGAATATTTTCGACAGGAATCAGGAATTGGGTATGAAGAGTTAACCGGAACTGTTTTATGATTATGGATAAATGCTTTTCAAAAGCGGCAAATTTAAGAGACATCTAATAAAGGAGGGCTTTAGACGAGCATATAGAGATTTAACGGGCACTTGTCAACACTTTTTTCACAGACTTTTTATCGTAGAGCCTCAAACCACTGGCGAAATTCACGCAACGCCTGACCGCGATGACTGATAGCACTCTTTTGGGTCGAACTCAACTGAGCCATACTCAGGCGAAAATCAGGTTCAGTCAAAAAGAGAGGATCATAACCAAACCCCCAGGAACCAATCAGCCGGCGACCGATCCGCCCGCGACAGTTGCCTTCAAAAATGAACTCCTCACCGGCCGGTGAAGCGAGCACCATAACACAAATAAAAGCCGCGGCCCGCTGGTCGTCGGGGACTTCGGCCAAAACCTGCAATAATTTTAAATTATTTTCGCTATCGCTGGCGTCAAGCCCGGCATAACGGGCCGAATGCACCCCCGGAGCTCCGGCCAGAGCCTCAACCACGAGACCAGAATCATCACTTAAAGCCCAATGCCCGGTAGCCTCGACCACGGCTCGGGCTTTTATCCTGGCATTCGCAACAAAGGTTGTTCCGGTCTCTTGCGGCATAACCAGATGTGGATATTCAAGCAGAGATACAAGCTCGACGCCGGATGAGGCAAGCAGAGCTTGTATCTCTTTTCTTTTGCCCGGATTGGCCGTCGCCAAAACCAGTTTTTCACCAGCTTGCAGCATAATTTAAATAATGTTCATCGCTTGGGCCGCTTTCTTCAACTCATCACGAAAATCGGGATGACTGATACGAATCAGACCTAAGGCTCGATTTCGGGCATTTTGACCGCGCATCTGGGCAATCCCGTACTCAGTCACAACTTTATCAACATCATTTTTATTAGTGGTGACCACGGCGCCCGATTTCAGAGCCGGGACAATCCGGGAGACCGTGCCTTTTTTTGCCGTTGAAGGCATCGTCACAAAACCCTGCCCGTCTTTCGAGATATTGGCGCCGCGGAAAAAATCGACCTGGCCGCCGGTTCCACTCCACTGTTTCGGCCCCATCGACTCCGAACAACATTGACCTAAAAGATCGATCTCAATGGTCGAATTGATCGCCACCATATTATCGTTGCGGCCAACATTGAAAGGATTATTGGTATAATCAACCGGATGCATCTCAAGCA
>JAUVDU010000283.1 GCA_030595135.1 Deltaproteobacteria bacterium
CGATTGGCGGCATAGAGAAAATTGCGACAGAGATAGACGCGGACAACATCGCCAACTTTGCCGGGGCTATTAAAAAGATACTTCAGGCTGGCGGCAAAACCACCCGGCGTTTTACGGGCTTCCTTGAGCTCCGCAAAACGGGGCTTGGAGAAAGCGACATACTCAGTAGTATTGTAATCGAGGGCGAGTTTTACTCTTTTCCCTTTCTCGTCCTTGGTTTTTTTGTAATAACCCTGGCGGGTTTTATTGCCGAGCTTTCCACCCTCAACCATTTTTATCATGAATTCGGGAGCCTGAAAGATATCCCGCATCTCATCATCCGGCACGGCGTCGTAGAGATTTTTCATGACATGCATACCGGTATCAAGACCAACCAGATCCATGGTTCCACAAATCGCCGAACCGGGCCGACCCAAGGCTTTGCCGATAATGGCATCAAGTTCGGGCACCGTCAGTTCCATCTCCAGCATGATGGTTATAGCATTGGAGATATCAAATACGCCAATCCGGTTGGCGATAAAATTAGGCACATCTTTACAATGAACAATTCCTTTACCAAGAACTTCTTCACCGAAATTTGCCATAAAATCAATAACTTCAGGCTTGGTTTCGGGGCCGGAAATGATCTCTAAGAGCTTCATATAGCGCGGCGGATTGAAAAAATGAGTCCCCAAGAAACGTTCTTTGACCGAGGCTGAGAGCTGTGATCCAACCTCATTGATCGGCAGACCGGAAGTGTTGCTGGAGAGAATACAGTCAGGGCCAATCACTTTTTCAACTTTGGCCAGGAGTTCATGTTTGATTTTCAGATTTTCGATAACAACTTCGATAACCCAATCAACTCCGGCCAATTTGTCAAGATCATCTTCGAGATTACCGGTTTTGACCAATTTTGCGACTGATTTACTATAGAATGAGGCGGGTTTAGACTTAATTGCCCCTTTCAGGCCGGCTTCCGCAAAACTATTGCGCCAAGCCGGGCTCTCTTTGGTCAAACCTTTAGCCTCGTCGGCAGGTTTCAGTTCAAAAGGGACAATATCAAGCAAAAGACACTCAATCCCGGCATTCGCGAGATGGGCCGCGATCGTTGCGCCCATCACTCCGGCCCCAAGAACCGCCGCTTTTTTAATCTGGTAAGTCATGTTTAGGATCTCCTTCGTTTTTAGGTTTGTTTTAATTTGCTTGAATTTATCCTACCCGAAAGATGCATCGAGCATTTCGATCGGAGTCCGGTCTCCGGCCTGGATACCGAGACAGCGTCCCTTAATCGTCGGCAGAATGGTGCTGGCAAAATAGCGGGCACTGGCAATTTTACCTTCGTAAAATGCGGCTTCGCTGTTATTTCGGGCAAAGGCCCGGCGTTCGGCTTGAGTCTGGGCACCAGCCTCGGCGTAGATTTTATTGACGGCGGCTAAAGCAACCTGGGCACCCTGTACCAACTGCCAACCAACCAGAACGTCACCAAAGACTTCGAGAAAGGGACGGGCATTTAAAACTGCCAGAACCATACTGGCGCCATCGGCCCAATCTTTAAACTGGAGTGTAACCCCGCCTACCGCCTGCGCAGCTTTACCCAGAGAAGCACCCAGCAATTGCAACTCGGAATCAGCTCCGGCTGAAGCTGCAGTTTTGCCGATCTCTTCAAATATATTTTTCAGATTCTGACCCCGGTTCTGGGCCAGTTTACGGCCGACCAGATCGAGAGACTGAATTCCGTTGGTACCTTCGTAGATTGTGGTGATTTTAGCATCACGCATATACTGTTCGACCGGATATTCCGAGCAGTAACCATAACCGCCGTAGATATCGATGGCAAAAGAGCAGATTTCCATCGCTTTGTCGGTGGAAAAAGCTTTGCAGACCGGGGTCAGAAGTTCGACAACTCCATTCCATTTTTTCTTTTCGGTAGCATCGCTAACACTCTCGGCCTGATCAAAAGCATAGGCAACATAGTAGTTAAGGGCCCGAATACCCTCAACATATGATTTCATCCACAACAAAGTACGACGAATATCAGGATGTTCAATAATGCTTACGGGTTTTGCCTCGGGGTTGGTCATATCCCAGATTGCCCGGCTCTGAATTCGTTCACGAGCATAATCACGAGCATGTTCGTAAGCAGCCGTAGCGCAACCCAAGCCCTGGATACCGACCTCAAGACGGGCCTCATTCATCATATGAAACATGATCGCCATACCCTGTCGTTCACGTCCTAAAAGTTCACCGTAACATTTATCTTCTTCACCGAAATTGAGGGTACAGGTAGCTGATCCCTTGATCCCCATTTTGTGCTCGATACCACCGGTAATAACATCATTGGGTTCACCCAGTGAACCATCATCATTAACCATTATTTTCGGGACGATGAAGATCGAAATACCATCGGTACCGGCCGGATCACCTTCGATTCGCGCCAGAACCGCATGAATATTGTTCGAAGTCAGATCATGATCACCACTTGAGATAAATGATTTCGTACCGCTGATCAAGTAAGTCCCGTCCGCCTGTTTTACGGCTTTGGTGCGCAAGGCGCCGACATCGCTGCCGGCGCCCGGTTCAGTCAGACCCATAGTCCCGCCAAATTCACCGGAATACATTTTAACCATGTACTTTTCTCGCTGTTCATCGGTGCCGAATTTCTCAACCAAGGCTCCGGCGCCACAGGTTAAACCGGGATACATCATCAGAGGGAAATTGGCCGCATTAAAAAGTTCGGCGCATGCGGTAAACAGGGATAACGGCATTCCCTGTCCACCAACTTCAGGATCTCTGGCGGCGGAGTTCCAACCCGCTTCACAGATTTTTTTATAAGGCTCGTGAAAACAGGCCGGCGCTTTGACCTTACCGTCAACAAAAGTACAACCCTCCTGGTCGCCTTTGGCATTGGCCGGTTCCATCACATTAACCGCCAGTTTCTCGGCCTCTCCGAGCATCATATTGGCATCATCCGACGTATAATCAGCATATTTCTCCGACTTAAAGAGCTTATCGATGCCAATCTGCTCAAAAAGAATAAATTTCTGATCTCTGACATTTACCAATCCGTTTCCCATGGTTTTTCTCCTTTTTTAATTAAATACGAACATTTAATGTAAAGATGGTTAAAAGTTTAATTTTCTAAATAAATACAATTCAATTTAATTAATGACTGATCACTCACTCATTTTTATAATAAAAAAAATTCCGATTAAGATTTTACAGGTTCAGAGAGCAAAGCCCGCTGTAAAATATAGACAACATCATCAATTCTCTCTTTGAGATCATAACGACGCCGACTTAAAACCCAACAACTAACAACCTCATCGATACTGCCGAAAATCACTTTACGGGCGATATTGGCATTGAGGGCGGAATCAATCACCCCCTGTTTTTGCCCCTCGACAACAAAACTCTCGATAAGTCGATAGAATTTACGCAAAGGCTCGGCAATCCCCTGGCGAATTTTGGTACTTGACTGGCGCAATTGAATCTGCAAAAAATTGGCTAATACCGGATCGGTT
>JAUVDU010000335.1 GCA_030595135.1 Deltaproteobacteria bacterium
GGTCGGGATCTCATATTTTTTCATCAGGTTTTTGCAGAAGGTTTTGCTGCCTTCAAGTTCGGCTGCGGCCCGATTGGGACCGAAAATCTTTAATTCAGCCGCTTCAAAGGCATCGACAATACCGGCGACCAGAGAGTCTTCAGGACCAACAATCGTCAGATCGATAGTTTCATTGCGGGCAAATTCCAGCAATCGTTCAATGTCGTCGGCATCAATTGGGACGCAGGTTGCTAAAGAAGCGATTCCGGCATTACCCGGAGCACAGAAGATCTGCTCGACTTTGCTGCTCTGGGAAAGTTTCCAGATCAAAGCATGTTCACGGCCGCCGCCGCCTACCACTAAAATTTTCATTTGTTCTCTCTCCTTAATGCTTAAAATGGCGATTGCCGGTGAATATCATAACCATATTGTGTTCGTTGGCTGCCGCTATGGCTTCGTCATCACGGTTGGAACCGCCGGGTTGGATGATTGCGCTTACCCCGGCTTTGGCTGCGGCATCAATGCCGTCGCGAAAGGGGAAGAAGGCATCGGAGGCGAGAACCGAGCCCGCAGTCGGCACCTGGGCTTTCATGACCGAAATATTAACAGAATCAATGCGGCTCATCTGTCCGGCACCGACTCCGACCAAGCGGTTGTCGGCGGCCAAAACGATGGCGTTGGATTTAACATGTTTGCAGATTTTCCAGGCAAATTGCAGGGTTGCAAACTCTTCGGCTGAAGGTTCACGTTCGCTGACGGTCAGCCATTTATCACTCGGGGCTTCTTTGAGGTCACGTTCCTGCAAAAGAAAACCGCCGACAACTTTTTTGAGTTCCAGGCCGCTGGGTTGAAACTCTTCAAGGAGTGGTGCTTCGAGCAGGCGCAAGGCTTTTTTGGCCGCCAGAATCTCTAAAGCGGCCGCGCTGAAACCCGGAGCGATGATCGCTTCAAGAAAGGTTTCCGCCAAGATCGCAGCACTCTCTTTATCGACCTCTCGGTTTAAGGCGACGATGCCGCCGAAAGCCGAAACCGGATCGCAGGCCCGGGCACGCTGGACAATTTCAGCCATCGTCTCCGAGGTTGAGGTCGCGGCCCCACAGGGGTTGGTGTGTTTGATGAAGACGGCGGTCGGTTCGGTAAACTCTTTAACCAGTTCGAAGGCAGCATTACTGTCTAAGATATTATTAAAGGAGAGCTTTTTGCCCTGAAGCTGTTTGGCATTGCTGATACAAGGTTCATCAATTTGTTCATCTTTATAGAAAGCGGCCCGCTGGTTGGGATTTTCACCATAGCGCAGATCCTGGGCCTTGGCTCCCTGCCAGGTGAAAGTTTCGGGGAGAAAATATTGTTCCAGAGGGTGGGCATCCGGGCGTGGGAAACGGCCCAGATAGTTGGCAATGGCGGCATCGTAAGAAGCGGTCGATTGAAAAACTTTTTTAGCCAGAGAAAAATTGCTTTCCGGGCCAACAGCCCCATTGTGAGCTTGCATTTCCGCAAGAATCGGGGCATAATCGTCAGGGTCGATGATAACCGTGACCGCGCCATAATTTTTGGCGGCTGAACGCAACATGGTGGGGCCGCCGATATCAATATTTTCAATGGCATCGGCAAAAGCACAATCAGGTTTGGCGATGGTTTCGGCAAAAGGGTAGAGGTTGACGACTACCATGTCGATCGGTTCGATGTTGTGCTCAGCCATTTTGGCAACATGTTCCGGCAGGTCGCGGCGGCCTAAAAGGCCGCCATGGATTTTCGGATGCAGGGTTTTGACCCGTCCATCAAGCATCTCGGGAAAACCGGTGTAGTCGGAAACTTCCATTACTTCCAGGCCGCTGTCACGCAAAAGCTTGGCCGTGCCGCCGGTCGATAGGATACGTACCCCTAAAGCGATGAGTTGCCGTGAAAATTCAACGATTCCCGTTTTGTCGGAGACGCTTATCAGAGCCTGTTTGATCGTAGACATAAATTCTTTCCTTAATTAATGTTGGTCGTGGGTTCGTGAAAAAAACGAAAAAAGATGAAATACCCAACCTGCGCCAAAAATGCAATAAAAAATTGATGGCAGGATGATTTTAGTTGATAGGTTTTTCTTTAAAACAGGAGGTTAATAATGCGGGAAGCTGAACTTTATACCAAATTACCGGAAAATCGGGTGCGTTGCGATCTTTGTGCGCATCTTTGCCGCTTGCGGCCGGGGCAGACCGGAATCTGCCGGGTACGGCAGAACCTGGAGGGAACCCTCTATACGCTGGTGGCTGACCGCGTGGTTGCCACGCATGTCGATCCGATTGAGAAGAAGCCTTTTTACCATATCTATCCCGGATCCAAAAGTTACTCTTTGGCTGCTCCCGGCTGTAACTTTCGTTGTCGACACTGCCAGAATCATGAGATTTCACAAATGCCGAGTGCCGGGAAACCTCTGGCCGGACGCCGCCTGCAACCGGCGGAGCTGGTTCGAGAAGCTCTGGCCACCGGTTGTCGATCAATGGCCTATACCTACACTGAGCCGACCGTCTATTTCGAGCTCATGACCGAGACTGCGGCTTTGGCGAGGGATCAGGAGCTACTCAATCTGATGGTTAGTAATGGCTACCTGACTGCCGCTGCCAGATGTCGTTTGCGGTCTCTGATTCAAGGGGCCAATATCGATCTTAAAGCCTGGTCTGATAGCTTTTATCGTCGAATCTGCGGGGCCGCCAATATGACCCCGGTACTTGAGACCATCAGTGATTTTGTCGCCCATGGGATCTGGGTTGAAGTAACCACACTGTTAATTCCCGGTTATAATGATAATGAATCGGAACTTAAAGAGCTGGCCCGTTTCCTGGTCTCCGTATCGCCATCGATCCCCTGGCATGTTACCGGTTTTTTCCCGACCTACAGTTTAACCGGGGTGCCGCCGACGCCGCCTGAGACCCTCAAAAAGGCTCGCGATATCGGTCTTGCCGCCGGTTTGCACTACGTTTTTGAAGGCAATCGTCCCGGGGTCGGCGGGGAGAATACCGATTGTCATCAATGTGGTGAAGTTTTGATTGAACGTTATGGTTTTAAGGTGGCAAATAATAAAATTGTCGACAAGTGTTGTCCGCTTTGTCAAACCGAAGTAGCCGGGATTTTTTGATT
>JAUVDU010000217.1 GCA_030595135.1 Deltaproteobacteria bacterium
ATTGAGGGCGGAAGTTTTCGCCTCCGCCCTAATGTCGCAATTAGTAATTTTGTTACGCATATCGCTGATCTATAATATAGAAAAGTGGGCATAGTTTTGCTGCTGGTTGCTTTTGGAGTGATCTTCAAGTAAATAAAATGATGAACTGATTCAGTAGTTCCATATCAAATTGTTCATGGTGTTCATTCTTCATGAGTTTTAACGACTCAAAAGTTGAAAGAGCCTTTTTGTATGGTCGTTTCGTGGTTAGGGCATCGAAAACGTCACAAAGAGCACATACCTTTCCCGGTAGAGAGATTTCATTTCCGGTAAGTTTTCTAGGGTAACCCGTGCCACAATTGCGTTCATGGTGGGTAAGGATTATGTCGGTAAGAAGAGGGCTGTCTTCCCCCATTTTATGAACCAGTTCCACCCCTAACATGGGATGTTCTTGCATAAGTTGCCATTCGTATTGATCGAGAGATCCTTGCTTGTTGAGAATGGAATTGGGGATCCTGGCTTTACCGAGGTCGTGTAAAAAAAAACCCAGGCCTAAGGTTTTGAGCTCTGAATCACTGATTGATGGCTTGACTTTACGCATCATTGAGATGGCGTAGATGCCAACGTTGATGGAGTGGGTGTAAGTATAGTAGTCCTGACTGGTGATCATCATTAGCAGATTGCAGGTTTTAGGTGAATGGCTAATTGTGTCGATCATGCAATTAACTAGATTTCGTGTCTGTTTGATTCCTTTAGTGCTGGGTTTTAAAAAAAGCTCTTTGGTAATGCTGCTGGCGGTATCGTAGATAATTTCAGCTTTATCGTTGTCCGTTAATTCCGGATTACTAAGGATGGCTGAAAGATTTTCTTTGAGATAGTTCAGGTAGCCTTGCTGATCGGTTATGCTGAGGTAGAGGTGCTTGACGTTGTTTTGTTGGAGTTGTTCGAGTTTCGCAGCAGAAACCTGACTGGTGTTGTTGATAAAAAGAACAAAGTTGTTTTTATCAGTGCGAAAAAATAGTTTAACACCGGCCTGACGATTGGGTACTAGCGTATTGACAAGTATTTGTCGGTAGGTTGCGCCCGCATTTGTTAATTGCGACTGCGTCATTACGTACGTCCTTGATTATTATCATTATCTCAAAGTTTGAAATAAATAATATTGCAAAAGCCGTGTAGAAATTTAAATCCAAAAATCAAAGATCTGGTAGAAGTCAAAAACTGGAAACCAGAATGGCGTTGTAAAGCTCACAGGGCAAGGTTTCTTACAACACCATTAATCATGAAATAATGAAAAATAAATTTTTATGCAACGAAATGTCATCATTAAGATTTGTTTGTGAGAGAAGTTTTCCCGTTTTCTATGTCGAGCTTGAGAAATGCATCGTTATTCTTACTTAATCACAAATCGCAACTATATGCAATAATTATTTTGATATCTAGGCATTTTCACAGAGTCAACCAGGTCAATGATTTAACTCCTTTTCTTGTGCGGGTTGCGCACTTGTGATCAGTTCCCGGGTCTCAACTCCAACTGAATACATCCCGGCGTAAGGCCCCTCTTCTAATTTCGTAATATGTCTAATGGTCATATCAACTGTAATCAGTGCCCAGCTGGCAGAGAAAGTAACTTCATTAATCACAGTCCCTTTTTTCAACAAATTCAATAAATCAAAATCCTTTTCAGGAACAAGGATCCCGATTCCATATCTGGAATAATTAATTACATTCAAACGATAATGCTTCCTTTTTCCCTCTGGCATTTCCAATGAAAATTCCACATAAACGAAATCCGAGAGTTTTGTAATTATACGATATTCACGTCGTTTGCTACGTCCATCTCCAGCATCCGATTCGGAAGCTCCTGTATCCACAATCGTCGTCGGAACTACGACTACTACTTCGTCCTTAAGTCGCATTGCTTCAAGCAGAATTGCTTGAAGATTTCCTTCAATATTTTTGTCATAACATCGGCAGCTATTTTGAATAGAAAGCGTAACCTCATCCCAACTGAAAATATGGTATGCTGCCTCTTCGCCTTTTGCTACACCATTTATACGTGCGTCCAAAAGTTCACCATTCCGAAAGAAAAGAACCCCTCGTTTACCCGATGCCCTGTCCCTCAAACGTATGGTACATGTCTTCTGCTCCATTTCAATAAGCTGTAAAAACATTCCTGAGGAGACATTACGAAGAATCCCACCGTCGGTTTCATGCTGCAACCAGTCAAAAATAAGCTCGGCCAGCACTCCGATTTTGAAAGGCTTCTCAATACATCCCACTGCTCCGGCCTCAAAGACAAGACTCTTCATTTCCGGGGTACTGTCTTCGGCCATGACAATAACCGGTATATCGGGATAAAATTCCTTGACATGAAAGAGAAGGCCAAATCCATCGGTATTGGGCATATTCAGATTCGTTATAACCAGAGAAATATCCTCCTGAGACAGCTTTTTGATCGCCTTTTTCCCATTTTCTACCGTAATTATTGAAAAGGCTTCCTGGTATTCGGCAAATTGCTGTTTAAGGGAATGGAGCAACTCATGCTCGTTATCTGCAAAAAGGACATTTTTCCTCATAATTTATTTCCTGATTCCATTCTTGTCATTTGATCCTTGACTCTAGAAGGTATATCTCCCGCATTTTTTCTCTAAGCTATTGACTTCTATTACAAATTCATTCAACCAGATCGATTTTAGTCATAAATTGTAATTGGACATTTTAATCTGGCAACTCAGCCTTAGGCTTAAAGATCAATCGTAACCATTTCTTAGTCATAAATCGCAGTTAAATGCAATACCTATTTTGCGATTTTACCCCCCCCCAAAAAAAAATATAATCTACCAAATGAGTGGGGCATCCCTTTATAGATATCTACCGCCAATCTCAATATTTCGGCAAAACTGAAAACTTAAGATTAATCATAATACGAGTAACATCATCTTAGAGTTCACTCTTCCTGAAAAGTAAACACCTGTTTTGATATAAAACCCTAAAAAATAACCTGCAGGATAGGCTGGGGAATCGATGATAGTCTTTGTAAATGAAAAAGGGAGCGTTGCCTTAAGCAATGCTCCCTTTTGTATCTTCTGGATACAGTCTTTCGGTACTTTATTTCAGATTATAGAAAACCTTCCGGCCCAAATAGTCGCTTTGGCCGTAGAGTTCTCTTTCGATGCGCAAAAGTTGGTTGTATTTGCAGATGCGGTCGGTGCGGCTGGCGGAGCCGGTTTTGATCTGGCCGGTGTTTAAGGCGACGACGAGATCGGCGATGGTTGAATCCTCGGTTTCACCGGAGCGGTGTGAGACAACGGCGGTGTAACCCGCCTTTTTGGCCATGGCAACGGTCTCCAGGGTTTCAGTCAAGGTGCCGATCTGGTTGAGTTTGATGAGGATTGAGTTGGCTGAACCTTCCTCAATGCCTCGGATCAGGCGTTTGGGGTTGGTGACGAAGAGGTCGTCGCCAACAATCTGAATCTTTTTACCGAGTTTGTCCATCATCAGTTTCCAGCCCTCCCAGTCATCCTCATCATGACCATCTTCAATCGAGATAATCGGATATTTGTCGACCATTTCGGCATAGAAATCGACCAAGCCTGCGGCATCAAGAGATTTTCCTTCAGCCTCAAGGTGGTATTTACCGTCTTTGTAAAATGAGCTGGCGGCGGCATCGATAGCGATTAATATCTCCTCACCGGCTTTATAGCCGGCAGCGCTAATCGCTTCAACAATCAATTGGAAAGGTTCTTCATTGGATTTCAGGTTGGGTGCGAATCCTCCCTCATCTCCGACTGAGGTATTGTAACTTTTTCCTTTGAGAACCTTTTTTAAAGCGTGAAAGGTTTCGGTGCCCATCCGCAGGGCTTCGGCAAAATTTTCAGCTCCGACCGGCATAACCATGAATTCCTGGATATCGACGTTGTTGTCGGCATGCTGGCCGCCATTGAGGATATTCATCATCGGTACCGGTAGAAGATGGGCATTGATGCCGCCGATATATTGGTAGAGGGGCAAGCCGACAACCTCGGCCGCCGCTTTGGCGGTGGCTAAAGAGACTCCGAGCATGGCGTTGGCTCCTAGTCGACCCTTGTTTTCAGTACCATCCATATCAATCAGAGCCTGATCCAGTTCGCGCTGCCGGGTGGCGTCAAAACCGATAATCCGATCAGCGATCTCGCCGTTGACATTGCCAACCGCCTGACTTACCCCTTTGCCGAGATAGCGTTCCTGATCACCATCT
>JAUVDU010000176.1 GCA_030595135.1 Deltaproteobacteria bacterium
GTTGCAGCTTCGGGTTCATGCATATGCACCCAGGAGTCTTGATCGCGGATATTGGCCATCTCAAAAAGATAACGGTTAAGACCGGCCTTTTCGCAATTCTCCTGAAAAAGTCCCTCATGCGTACGCGGAGAGCAGGAGGCGACCACCATTCTGGTTAAATTATGCTCCTTGATAACCTCGGCCATACTGACCGCAGTATCTTGGGAACAGGTAAAAAGATTTTCCGCAACATAGACTACCTCAGGCAGACTTCTGGCATATTCGGCAACAGCCGGAACATCAACAACGCCGCCGATATTTATGCCGCAATGACAGACAAAGACGCCGATTCGCGGCCCTTGCCCCCGAAGATCGGTCTCGGCCGGAAGCACAGCGTCGGCCGTCAAAGTGCCGCGTTGTGCAGCCAGCAGGCCGCCGGCACAAGCCGCCGCCCCACTCGCTTCCATGACGGTTTCAGGAATATCTTTAGGCCCGCCGAAAACACCGCAGACGTAAACCCCTTCGCGACTGGTTTGCATCGGATTTTCCAGCGTGGTCTTGCAAAATCCATGTTCCTCCAGCTCTATTCCAAGACTTTCAGCCAAGGCCACGGCTTTGGCCGGCGGTTGAAAACCGACCGAAAGCACCACCATATCAAACTCTTCTTCAATTAACTGACCATTTTCCAGGGCGTAACCAAGCAAAAGATTTTTTGACTGTTGCAACTCTTTGATGGTTGAGGGTATCGATTTGATATATTTGATTTTGTGCTCATCCTGGGCCCGGTTGACAAAACGATCAAAGTCCTTACCGTGAGCCCTGATATCCATATAGAAGATGGAAACATCTAAATCTCTGGCGTGCTCTTTAGCGATAATCGCCTCTTTCGTCGCATACATACAGCAAACGGATGAACACCAGCTGTTGCCGCAGGCCGCATCGCGAGAGCCGACACACTGAATAAAGGCGATCTTTTTCGGTTCTCGGGCATCAGAAATCCTCTGAACGTGGCCGAAAAAGGGACCGGAAGCGGAAAGGATTCGTTCAAACTGAATACTGGTAACAACATTTTCATAAATCCCGAAACCGTACTCGCCTTTAAGCTTGGCATCGAAGATTTCGCCGCCGGGGGCGGCAATAATCGCCCCGACCGAAATTGTCTCTTCGCCGCCGCACATCTCATGATCGATGGCATTAGCAATACAGACATCAACACATTGATAACATTCGGAACAGATACCGCAACTTAAACATTTTTCCGCCTCTTTACGGGCCTGTTCTTCACTGTAAGCCAGGACGACTTCATCAAAATTAGTTTTTCGGGTTTCCGGATCAAGTTCCGAAGGCCGGATCCGAGCCTCTTTTTTAAGCTTTTCGTAGTTAGTCGGCATCGCGATATTACTTTGCCAATCCCGCTTACGTCCGGCTTTAATATCCTGGCCTGCAAGATAGCGGTCGATCGAAATCGCCGCCTCTTTCCCGGCATTAATCGCCTCAATCACGGTAGCCGGGCCGGAAACAGCATCGCCGCCAGCAAACATTCCGCAATCTGTCGCCGCAAAAGTTAACTCATCAACATCAATCGTCTGCCAACGGCTTAATGAAATACCGTCAATTTCCTTAAAAGCAGACAGATCGCTTGTCTGACCGATAGCCGGGACAACCGCATCAACATCAAGAATAAATTCCGAACCTTTAATCGGCACCGGTCGCCGGCGACCGCTCTCATCGGCTTCACCAAGCTCCATACGCACACATTCGATACCGACAACTTTGCCTTTTTTACCTTTCTCTTTACCCTTGCCTTTATCACCTATAATCCGAACCGGTGCGGCCAGAAATTCCATCTTGATGCCCTCGTGCAGGGCCTCTTCAATCTCCTCATCAGCCGCCGGCATCTCTTCCCGGGTGCGGCGATAAAGAACAAAAGCTTCTTCAGAACCTGTCCGCAGGGCGGTACGCACGGCGTCCATGGCGACATTACCACCACCGACTACGGCAACCCGTTTACCGAGGCAGAGTTTTTCACCTAAATTAACCCGGCGCAAAAAATCGATACCTTGAATATTGCCGTCAAGCGCTTCACCATCAACCCCGAGTTTACTCCCCTGATGGGCACCAACTCCGACGAAAAGAGCATCATAGTCACGTTGCAGGTCACTTATTGAAATATCTTTACCGATGGCAGTGTTTAATTTTATCTCAACCCCTAATGCCTTGATAATATCGATCTCTGCCGCCAACAGATCTTGCGGCAGACGATAGTTAGGAATCCCGACTGCCAACATTCCTCCGGCGACCGGTAAGGCTTCGAAAACAGTTACTTTATAGCCTTCAACCGCAAGATAGTAAGCCGCCGTCAAACCAGCTGGCCCGGCCCCGACAACGGCGACCTTTTTATCTTTTTCTTCTTTTATTTCAGGAATAAAGCGGGTCTCTTCTTTCAAGTCGAGGTCGGCGACAAAACGCTTGAGATACATGATCGCAACCGGATCATCAACCTCTTTACGCATGCAAGCTGATTCACAGGGATGGTTGCAAACCCGGCCGCAAACAACCGGAAAAGGATTATCTCGTTTGATCAATTCCAGAGCTTCACGATATTTTCCCTGGGCAATTAAAGCGACATAACCTTGAACACTGATATGGGCCGGACAGGCCGCCTTACAGGGCGAAGTTCCGGCTTTATCAATGGCAAAAGCGCTGGGAATAGCCTGCGGAAATTTGCGATAGATAGCTTGACGCTGATCCAGATTCTCGTTAAAATCAGAGGTCAGAGAGACCGGACAGACATTAACACACTCACCACAACCGGTACATTTGTCAAGATCAACGAAACGGGGCTGCCGTTCCAGGGTTACGTGAAAATTTCCGGGCCCTCCGGTCACGGTTTTGACCTCGTGACGGGTGAGGATCTCAACGTTGGGGTGGCGTCCCACTTCAACCAATTTAGGCGACAGAATACAAGCGGAACAGTCATTGGTAGGAAAGGTTTTGTCAAGCTGCGCCATAACCCCGCCGATACTGATATCTTCTTCAACCAAATAGACTTTTGTGCCTGAATTTACGAGATCAAGGGAGGCCTGAATACCGGCAATCCCCGACCCGACGATCATAGCCGCGCCTATTTTACTCTCTTTTTGTGACACCTTTAAAACACCTCAGGATGATTATGATTTTCGCATAACGCCGTGTAGAGAATATATGTAAACAACATAATTAACGAGCAAACAATTAAAAATGACATTGATTAGCGGAATAGCGAAAATCAATGTCATCATTACAACTTCATGTGAAATGATTCCCTTAATTGAGTTGAGAAGAAAAGTCAATTATTTTTGTTTAAGCAATTAACTCCAGCCAAGTAGCTGCACTATGCGAAAAATAAAACCACTCAAAAAAATGAAAGCGGAGCACAGCATCGTAGGTTATGCCTCGCTATACTTGACTTATATGGTCAAATTGTTGGACATTTAACAATCAATATGCTATTATTCACTTTACAACATTTGTTATAGACATTCCTATTTTGGAGGTATTGTGATGAGGCTGACGTCAACAATTCTGGCAATCTTTTTTTTGTTGAGCTCTTTTACAATAGCCGCTGCTATCGATGCCCCTTCCGGGGTCATTCGGGTAACCAAAGCGGATCCGACCACCGACCGAAAACCTTCCATCTTTATCCATTCCAAGCACGCCGACTATGATTGTGAACTGTGTCACCACGAGTGGGATGGTGAGAGTGAGATTGAGACTTGTGCTACCTGTCACCCGCTTTTCCGCCATACAGATAGTGAACATTTGAGTATGGAGTGTAAGGAGTGTCACGAATGCTGGGAGATGTCCAGAGATATTAAAGAGTGCGGAGATTGCCACGAAGACAACGATAAAGGGGGCACCCCGAATATTGTCAGAGTATCCCACCGGGCCTTATGTAAACGTTGCCACCGAGAAATGGAAAAAGAGAACAAACCGACCGGCCCGACTACCCCTTGCACATCTTGTCATCAAGAAGAATGAATTTAGAATTATAGATCTCGTTGCAAAAGCAGGGCTGCGGTAGTACCGTGGTCATAGTATCCCGGACGACTTCCGGTGACTAAAAACCCCGATTTTTTATAGAGAGCAATAGCGGCCCGATTTATTTCGGAGACTTCGAGATAAACGGTTACCACCTGTCGCAATCGCAAAAGTCTGAACATTTCGTTAAGCAGAGCCTGGGCGGTTCCCTGCCGTCGCCCTTCATGTCTGACCGCAATCCTTAAGAGTTCAGCTTCTGGGGGGATTATCTTATAGCAGCTATAGCCGCAGACATCTGGATTGCTGGAGGATTTTGCGATAATGATACTGGAGAGTGGATCGGAAAGCTCACCGGCAAGACTTTCTTTACTCCAGGGATGCTCAAAAGAAGCGTGCTCAATTTCCAAAATTGTGGAAAGATCTTTTAATGTAGCATGAGTAAAGAGAATCAATTTCCTAACCCGATCTCGTTACGAACCACAATCGGAAGGATCGCCAGCCAGTTTTTCGAGGGCATGCGGCAGAGCCGGTAAAATAAAGCCAAGGCACTCCCGAGCGGCTTTCGGACTGCCGGGGAAATTGACGATAAGGGTTGTGCCGCGAATACCGGCTACCGCTCGTGAGATCATGGCATGAGGGGTAATCTTAAGACTCTCGAAACGCATCACTTCGGCAAAACCGGGCGCCGGACGTTCAATCACTGCCATGGTTGCTTCCGGCGCCTGATCACGAGGCGAAAAACCGGTGCCACCGGTGGTCAGAATTAAAGAAATCTCACCGCTGTCACACCACTTGGTGAGAGTGGCTTTGATCTCGTCGGGTTCATCGCTGACAATCTTTTCCGCAACCACGTCAAAAAAATTAAC
>JAUVDU010000007.1 GCA_030595135.1 Deltaproteobacteria bacterium
GGCTTCATCGAACTCGCCCTGCTCGGTAAAGAGCGCCCCGAGACCGGCAAAAGCAACAAAAGCGGCATGATCACTGCGGCGCGTGTCAATAACTGACAGATACCGGCTTCGCGCTTTGGAAAAATCTCCCTGCTGCTGATAAATTTGGGCCAAGAGCAAGGCCATCTGCCTTTTGAGATCGGGATCGGGGCAAACCTCCGGCAAACCGACCAAGGTTGCCAGGGCTGCATCAAAATCGTTGTCGGCAAAGGCCGAACGAGCCAGATACAAACGACAGTCACACTCATATTTACTGAAAGGGAAACGCTCAAGCAAGCGCCGACAATCTTCTCGGGCCTCTTTTTGACGACCATTTTCCAAATCAAGCTTAAAGTGCCGATAGGTAGCCTCAAGCCTTAGATCCCTGGCGTAATCACCTTCTCCCAACTGCTTAAGAAGAGTCAGAAGGTCAGCTTGACGCCCCTGTCGCTGGTAAAGATCGGCCAGCAACAACATCAACGGCACGGTATAGGATGAGTCTGGAAAACGATCTATAAAATTTTTCACCTCAATCTCAAGATAGGTAAATTTATCCTGATTGTAGGCCAGCAGTAACATCCCGTAACTCGCCTTTTCATCAATCGAACCACCGGGATAAGTATGTTTAGCCTTAAGATAGACGAGCTGGGCTTTTAGATATTCCCCCAAATTAAAGTGACTCTCCCCCATCCGGATCAAAGCCCGACCACAGACTTCATCTCCAGGATAACCGTCGATTAAGCGCTGGTAGGTGATGATCGCCTGCGAAAACTTTTCCAGACTGAAAAAACTCTCCCCGAGATTGTAGAGAATCTCCGCCTGAAGAGCGGCATCGTTTGCGCTTTCAGAAGAGAGAAGGTCATCGAAAATGGTGACGGCCTCTTCAAAGTCCCCTTGCCGGAGAGCAATCAAGCCTTTGTAGTTTTGCGCCCGAACCAGAAAAGGACTCTGCGGCCAACGCTCAACAAAGAGCCTCAGGGCGGCTTCGGATTCCAGATCACGATGCAGGTTAAAGAGCGCTTCGGCCCGATTGATTTCCGCATTTTGAATAATAAGTTTTGCTTTTCCGGTCTCTTCTGCCCACTTCATATAGACGGAAAAATCATTGACGGCCCGATCAAATTCACTATTTTGCAACGCCGCCCAAGCCCGCTCGTAGAGGAGATCGGCCCGCTCTGAGGGATCACAATTAACCGGCAATGACAAAAGGATACTCAAGGTTTGAGGGAATTTTTCAAGACGATTAAGAGCCCGCGCCAAGAGCAGATAGAGAAGAGAAAGATCAGCGCTCGTTAAAAGGTGCTCTTTTTCAACAAACAAACGCTCCAAAATAGCCAGGGCTTTTTCCGATTCGCCGACGGCGAGTAAAATCTGCGCCCGTTCAAGCCGTAAAATAAGATTCGCGTTTACACTTTCCCCTATTTTTCCGGTCTCCCCGCTCCCGGGAAATGCCTCAAGACCAAGAGCCAGAGAGTTTAGAGCTTGGTCATTTTCACCGAGCTCAGCCTGAAGCCGGGCCAGGCGGCGATAATCATCGACTTGAATCAGAGAGACGGGAAAAATGGTGACCAATTGCTCTCCCAAAACTGCGGCCGATGCATATTCTCCATTTTCAAGAAAGGCCGACGCCAACTCCCGCAAAGCCGCCGCTGCAACTGCAGATTTTTGTAATTGTGCAGGACGAGAAGCAAAAACCTGTCGCGCCTCAGCCAGCTTTTTTTGGCCTAACAGTGAAAGCACCTCACCTAAAAAAGCGAGCGGTACAACATCATCAACGCTTGCACTCTCACTTTGCAGCCCCTTAAAAAGTATTTGGGATTCAGTAAAAGAGTCCAGAAAATAGAGCGACCAGCCACGAGCCAGATCAGCCTGACGCTGCAACATGTCACTCCCGGAAGCGGGCCTGGGCAAAGCCGTAAGATAGTTGAGTGCGGTTTGATAGTCACGCTGATTAAAGGAAATTGTCGCCAAACGATAAAGAGCAGCTCGATACTCCGCCGCTTCGGGATAGTCATTTACCAGCTGCAAAAAGGCTAAACGCCCATCTTCCGAGCGACCGTCAAGGAAAAGGGCATCGCCCCCCCAAAAAAGGGCGGCTGCGGCCAATCGCCGATCAGCAGTTTGAGCGGCTACCGCAAACCATTCGACCGCCGCCGGATACGCTTTTTCACGATAGTCAAGCCAGGCCAGAGAATAACACGAAAAGTGATAAAATTGATTTGCCGGAACTTCACTCACGGCGACAAAATGGCTTCTGGCGGCACTATAGTTCTCCTGGCGATAGGCGATTTCGGCCAACCAGTAATGAAAATCGGGAACCAGGGCTGAGTCACTGAATTTTTTAAGGCCAGCCTGAAAATACTCTCCGGCGTCATCCAGAAGACCATCAAGATACTTTTGCCGACCGCTGCGATAATAGCCTTCAGCACCACTAAACCCCCGAGCCAGGGAAGCGGTAACCGGATTCCGGTAGGCGCAACCGGGCGTTTGAGCCGCCGCTGTCTCCCAATTGGGGCTTGCCCCTTTTTCGCTCGCCTCCAACGTCAATTTGTCGGCCACCGGTTCGAGTTTGATTCCCGGAGCCAACACCGGCAACAGACCAAAATCACGAAAGCCTTCAAGCCGGGCACTGTCTTCACCAATTACCACAACCTCGGGCAGGCGCAAACCTTCCCCTGACTGATTCGAGAAAAGGGGCTGCTGCCAAGAGAAAACGAACATGGCAATCAGCAACCAAGCGGTAATTTTTCTAATTCGTGACATAAAAAAGGTTAAAGGGTTGAAAGGTTAAAGGGTTAAAGAGATTTAAATTTTGCATTTTAACGAGGCGCTAGTTCATGACCGGGAAGTAGCATCTGGGCTTCGCCTAACGTAAACCTACCCGAAGCGATCCACTCTTTCAGGGTATCGGCAATCTCTAAAGCCCGGCTATAGCTGGAGAGCGGGGTCGATGGAGTTTTTTTGCCGTTAACCTCGATCATCCCGCTCTTCAGATCGGCATAACTAACCTCACCATAACTTCTGGAGACAGCCATTGGATAATCGTAACCATAATCTATGACCTGAGTATAGAGATCAGCATCACACACTGCGGTAAATTGCGCCATCTGCTCATTAAGAATCGGAATCGGAATCCCGACGCCGACCGCCAGGCTGCAACCATAGCCCAGCATACTGACCCCAACCAACCAACGCGGCGACATATCCTTGAGACTGCCGGTCAACATCAAAGTTCCAGCTCCCTCTTTGACCACGCCATTCTCCCCCCGAGGCACATTCGGACTATGCTGAGTACCACTCCAGGTCACAAAACCAACGCCGCCGCCTAAGAAAATTTTAGTCCCCAAGCCGGTGGTCAGGTAGTAAGGATCATTAAAGAGAGGACTAAGCTGACCCGCACTGCAATAGGTGGCATTGCCGCCTTTGGGCCGTAAAACCCCCATATAGGTGTAGATAGTTTTTCCCGCCAGATTAATGGCGCAGTTGTAGTTTTGATAAGCATTGCGAGGGTTACAGAGGATGGCATTAGGCATCGACTCAAGATCGATGTCCTTCTCCACGACTTTACTCGGATAACAGTCCGTGCCGTAACCTTCCATATAGAGATGAACCTTCTTACCGGCCACCAGATCCTGAATAACATGGCCGCCGCCATAGCGAAACTGACCGGGATGAACCTTGTTTAAGGGATCATCATCGCTGGGCTCGGTCGCACCAAGAAAAAAATCAACTGCTGCTATGCCGCCATAGGCCGGAACTTTGTTAATCCAGGCCCGGCCCGCCCTGATTTTGGGTGAGGTATGGCCGACATTAAGAAAAACCCCGGAAGAGCACATCGGCGCAAAAGTACCGGTGGTCACGACATCAACTTTACGAGCCGCCTCTTCGGCCCCATTTTTCTCAACGATATCAATCATCTCCTCGGCATTAACCACCACCACCTTGCCGCTTTTGATGCGCTCGTTGATCTCCTGGATCGATTTTTGTACTTTATAAGCCATCTTCTAAAAAACTCCTAAAAAATTCGACTAAGTGCCAATTCAAACAGTTCATCCTGGCGGCGCTCCATTGCGGCGGCGATTTCCGCCTCAACCCCAACATGTTCGTAACCCAAGAGATGAAGAATTCCGTGAATCAGGTAGTAGAGAACCCCCTCCTCAAGACTATAGCCGAGAGCCTCGGTCTCGCGCCGGGTTGTTTCCACCGAAATAACGACATCACCTAAGTGACCGGCTTCTCTCTCCTGCGGGAAAGATATCACATTAGTCGGCCAAGGACGACTAAAAAATTTTTCATTAAGTTCGGCTATCTGCCGGTCATCGAGCAACTCGACTTCAAGATCAAGCTCAACAATGTCGAGTTCTATCAGAATCGGCGCCAACAACCGCCGCAAAGTCTCTAACTCAAGCTTCTCGCTTTTTTGTCGATCGCTAATATAAAAAGACATCAGTCCGCCTTACGGTCATAGCGTTCATAGGCCGTGATTATTTTCTGCACCAGAGGATGGCGGACAACATCAATCGCACTTAGATGACAAAAACCGATCCCCTTGACCCCCTTAAGAATCTTTTGCACCGTAACCAGGCCCGACTCACAATCACCAAGCAGATCGGTTTGGGTCACATCGCCGGTGACCACCGCTTGAGAATCAGAGCCTAAACGGGTCAAAAACATCTTCATCTGTTCATTGCTCGTATTCTGAGCCTCATCAAGAATCACAAAAGAGTCATTTAAGGTTCGCCCGCGCATAAAAGCCAGCGGAGCCACCTCAATAATTCCTTTATCCAACATTTCATGAGTCTTGTCAATCGAGATAAGATCATGCAGAGCATCATAGAGAGGGCGCAGGTAAGGGTCGATCTTCTCCTGAAGATCTCCGGGCAGAAAACCTAAACGTTCGCCGGCTTCAACTGCAGGCCGAGTCAGAACAATCCGCTCAACTTTATGTTCATGCAGGGCGGCGATAGCCATCGCCATCGCCAAGTAGGTTTTCCCGGTACCGGCCGGACCATCGGCAAAAACGATATCATAGCGTCTGATGGCATCAATATAGAACTTCTGTCCCCGACTCTTGGGCGAGATGAAACGCCGCCGGCCTCCCTGGCCGCGGATATAGACCTTATCAAGAAAGATATCTTTTAAAACGGCCCCGGCATCAGCCGATTTTATGCGCCAGGCATAATCGATATCGGCAGCATAGAGAGGATAGCCGGCCGCCGCCAGATCGTAAAGTTCCTGCAATACATTAAGCGCCAACTCAGCTTTTAAAGGGTCACCTTCGACCATAACCGTAGTGCCCCGGGTATTGATCGTCACCCCGGCACTATCGGCAAGCTGCTGCAGATATTCGCCGCCCTCACCAAAGAGCAGCTGAACCACCGCCGCATCAGCAAAATTCAATCTATACATTAAACCGCCTTAAGGAGTGTGGCAATAACCAACTCTTGCTCCTCCCCGGCCAGAAAAGGGTGCATCGGCAGAGAGAATATTTCGGAGGCAATTTTTTCGGCTACCGGAAAATCGCCGACCCGGTAACCCAGATCGGCAAAAGCCGGCTGCAGATGCAGAGGTACGGGATAGTGAACCGCCACCGGAATCCCGGCCTCCTGGAGAGCGGCAACAACCTGGTCGCGCCGCTGTGAACGCAGCGAATACTGGGCAAAAGCCGAGATACAACCATTCTCTACGTAAGGTGTAACAAAAGAATCGCTCAAGGCCTCGCTATACACGGCCGCAACCTGAACCCGACGACTTATCTCACCCTGAAAATGGGGTAACTTTGCCAATAAAATAGCGGCCTGCAACGTATCCAGCCGACTGTTACAACCGATCATCTCATGGTAATAACGCTTTCTTTGACCATGATTGCGCAAACAGCAAAGTTTTTCGGTGATCTCCACATCGTCCGTAAACAACATGCCGCCATCACCATAACAACCCAGAGGTTTGGCGGGAAAAAAAGAGGTTGCCGCAAGATCACCGAAACTGCCGCAACCGCGCCCCTGGCGGGCAGCGCCCAACGATTGGGCCGCATCTTCGATGAGTTTCAGACCATGTTTTTCCGCCAATTTTTCAAGCTCTTGATAAGCTGCCGGATGACCGTAAAGATCGACCGCAATAATAGCTTTGGTCGACTCGGTAATGGCGGCTTCCAACAGAGCCGGGTCAAGATTATAGGTTCGCTCCTCAATATCAACAAAAACCGGCCGCGCTCCGGCCAGAACAATGGTCTCGGCCGTAGCGATAAAAGTGAAAGGGGTGGTAATCACCTCATCACCGGGCCCAATCCCTGAGACCATCAAAGCTAACTGCAGGGCATCGGTTCCCGAGGCGCAGGCGATCGCATGTTTGACGCCGACAAAATCGGCCAAAACCTCTTCAAGTTCTTCCACCTGAGGACCATTAATAAACTGAGCTGAGGTGGTCACCTCTTTGATGGCGGCGTCAATCTCCACCTGATAGGCACGGTATTGCGCTTTAAGATCAACAAATTGCATTAATTTCTCCTTTTTGTAATTCGGCCAAAAAAGTTGTCATCTGCTCCGCAACTTTTGCGACCTGAGGCAGAACTGTTTGATAGTTACTCTCGTATTCAGAAATCAAATCGTCATCGCCGATATCGGTAACGCCTCGTAAGACCAGGGCCGGAATCCCCATTCTCCGAGCCACCCGAACAATTGAAGCCCCTTCCCAATCGGCGGCAATGGCCCGGTGTTGGGTAAAGAGGGATTCTCTGATCTCGACAGTATCGGCATTACGATCGGCGGAAGCCAATGGGCCGACTTTAAGCTCAGAAAAACGGCGGCTCAGTTCGGATAACAGAGAGGCATCGCAATCGGTGGTCGGCACGACTTTATGTTCGCTGGTAAAATCGTATTCAATTACCTGGGACGCTAACACCAGATCTCCGACGACAAGTTCAGGATCAAGGGCTCCGCAAGAGCCGAAATTCAAAACCAGATCCGCCTGAAAACGGTCGATCAACATCTGAGTGGTAGCCGCCGCCATAACCTTACCGAGACCAGAGGTCGTGGCGACAATCTCTTTTCCCGAAAAGCTGCGCCGGTAAAAATTACGCCCGGCAACCTTCTCCAGACGCCAGTTACCGGTAGCCAGCAAAGGTTGTAATTCATGGCGCAAAGCCGTAATTAAAACAAGGTGTGAAAACATCCAAAAGACCTCAACACGTAAATTCTGGGGACACAATCCCGATCTCCTGCGGAGAATCAGGTTATGTCCCCAGAATTCACTGAAATCCATCAAAATTAGAAACTTTTCTACTTACGCTGAATAGTCACAAAAAAACCTACAATAAATTAAGAACTTCGACAATCGCGTCAGGAGCCAAGCGCATTCGAGCCGCCCCTAAATTGGCGGCTTCACCCGGCATCCCGTTAACAATCGAGCTCTCCTCATCCTGGGCAATTGTCAAGTGACCCCGTTTGCGCATGGCCAGCAGTTCCAAAGCTCCGTCCCGACCCATACCGGTCAGGAGGATGCCGAGCACCGGTGGCACTTCCGGCCGAGCCAACGAACGAAAGAGAGGAGCTACCGCCGGTTTTACATTGTACTCCTGAGGGCCCTCAATCAAGTGTAATCCGGCATCCGAAGAGAGTTCCAGATGATAGCCATCCGGAGCAAAATAAACATGACCGGGAAGTGGTTTTTCACCCTCTTCAGCGATACCCAGCGACAAAACAGTTTGTCCCTGCAACCAGTTCAGCATCCCGACCAAAAACCCTTGGGCAATATGCTGAACTATAAGAATCGGCAAGGGAAAATCATTCTTCAGTTTTGCCAAAATATTCATCAAAGCCATCGGCCCACCGGTCGAGGCACCGATAGCAATAAGAGTCGGCGGACAACGTCTTAAATCTCGCAAAAAAGAGTCTTCAATAGCTGTGCTCTGAAATTGAGGCGCAGGCGGCGGGCTGGCGGCGGAAGAGAACCGGCGGATCACCTTGACCGCAGACATCAATTTGACCTGGCGCAAAAGCCTTTTGACCGTCTCTTGAGCCCCCGGAGCACCGGGGCCCTTAGGTTTGGCAACTGCGGCCAGAGCTCCAGCCTCAATTGCCCGATAAGACATTTCAGTTGAATCATGATCCATAGAGGTACTACAGATCACAATCGGTACCGGACTTTCCGCCATAATTTTACGGGTTGCGGCAATACCGTCAAGCTCAGGCATCTCGATATCCATAATCACGACATCAGGCGTTAAGCGCTTAACCAGATCAACGGCATCAAAACCGTCAACCGCTGTGCCAATCACTGTCATTTCCGGATCAGCACTAACCAAGGCACTCAAATAGTGCAAAACAGTACGAGAATCATCAACAATCAGAACCGAAATCATCTGCTGACACCTTCTGCCGACGCTCTATCATAGAGAGAGGCTATAACCCGGTCACGCCCTGAATTTTTAGCCCGATAGAGACATTCATCGGCCATCCCGATCAGATCATAACCGGAAACCATATCCATACCACATGATACCGGTAAAACCGCAACCCCGAAACTTGCGGTGATCGAAAAATCACCGCCGCTCCCATCTTTAAACCGCAAATCGGCGATAGCTTGGCGCATCCTTTCACAGACCGGCAAGGCCCCGTCATAATCGGTCTCCGGCAAAACTACGACAAACTCCTCACCACCATAACGAGCCACCCAGTCTACAGCAAAACGAATCGTCTGCTGCAACGTAGCGGCAAAAACTTTTAAAACCTCATCACCAACCTGATGACCATAACTGTCGTTAACTTTTTTGAAGAAATCGATATCACTGAGAACCACGGTTAACGGGCGTTGATAACGAAGTGCCTGTTTACAAATGGCCGCCAGTTGTTCATCAAGATGATTACGATTAAAAACCTTGGTCAAATGATCCGTATGTAACAAGCGGGTTATCTCCCGGTTACGCTCTTTCAACGTCCGCTCAAGCTCAAGCACCCGCTTGGCGGTAGTCAGGCGGGCCACGAGCTCGGCCGGCTCAATCGGTTTTACGAGATAGTCATCAGCGCCGCCCTCAAGCCCCCTGACAATCTCTTCCTTGGAACTTTTAGCCGTCACCAGAAAAAGATAGATATAATCACTATCAACTTGCTCCCTGATAGCCCGACAAAGTTCGACCCCATCCATTTCAGGCATCACCCAGTCAGTAATCACAATCGGGAAAGGCTTCGTTGCCAGTAATTCAAGCCCTTCACGGCCATTACGGGCAACCGTCACCTCATAACCCTCGGCTTCAAGAAGAAATTGCAGCTGCAAAGCCTGAGTCGGACTATCCTCAACCACTAAAATTTCAAATTTTTCATTCATAATATTTACAACTACAGTAATCGTTCAATTACTTCCAATAAATTATTCTGATCAAATTCACCTTTTACAATATAAGCATTGGCACCGGCCGCAACTCCTCGTTCCCGATCTTCACGAGAACTCAGACTGGTAACCAGCACCACCGGCAGACCCGACAATCGTTCATCAGCGCGTATATTTTCAGTCAAGGAGAAACCATCCATACGCGGCATCTCGACATCAGAGACCACCAGATCAAACTCCTCACTCTTTAAGAGCGTAAGACCGGCAAAACCATCGACTGCAGTTGTCACCTGGTAGTCAGCCGCCGCCAAAATGTTCTGGAGAAGCATTCTCGAAGTTATTGAATCATCCACAACCAACAAACGCCGGCCGTGCTCTTCGACAAAGCCATCGTTAAGCGATAAATTATCATGCTCCATTAATCCCGCAATCTCACTTTTCGACCGCCGGTTTCCGGAATTTTCCAGAATATCTTTAACCTTCAAGATCGGCACCACTTTGCCCGAACCAAGAATAGTCGCCCCGGCAATATTCGGCACCTTAAGCAACTGCTTACCTAAATCTTTAACCAGAATTTCTTGCTCTCCTAAAACTTCGTCAACTACTAACGCTTGACATCGGTCGCCGCTGCCGACAATCACCAGAGAAAGTTCATCGTCGGCTTTACGGACTTTAAAACTCTTTTGCCTGAGACCAAGAAAAACGGCAAGATCAGTCAAAGGAAGAACCCGGCCCTCATCAATAATTGTGGCCCTCCCCTCAACCATACGCAGCAATCCTTTTTCAACCAGCAAAACCCTCTCCACTTGAAGACTGGGAAAAATAAACTCCTGCTCAGCCACACTTACCCGAACCCCTCGACAAATAGCAATTGAGACCGGTAGATGGATCGCAAATGAAGTCCCGTTGCCAAACTTGGTCGAGACAACAATCCGGCCGCCCAGGTTCTCAATCTTTTCCCGGACAATCGCCATCCCCAGACCCCGGCCGGAGATCTCCGTAATCATCGAACTGGTTGAAAAACCGGAGTTAAAAATCAGCTCAGAAAGATCCTCTTCCGCCATTGCAGCGGCCATCCCGAAGCTTAAAAGATCAAGCGCAACCGCCTTCTGCCTTAGTTTTTCGCAATCGAGTCCCTGACCATCATCAACAATTGTAATATCAATTGATGAACCGTCACTCTGCGACACCGTACACAAGAGCCGGCCGACCGGATCTTTACCGGCCACGACTCTGCTTTCCGGCGTTTCAAGACCATGATCGACCCCATTACGTAAAAGATGAATAATCGGATCTTTCATCTCTTCAAGCACCCGGCGGTCAACCTCGATCGAGCCACAGGAATATTCAAACTCAACCTTTTTCCCGAGCTCCCGGGCCAGCTCTCTGACCATCCGCGGCATCGGTGAGAAGAGACTCTCTATCGGCAGCATGGCGATATTTTTGGCCCGATCAAGCAGCTCATCGACAAGCCCGGACTGCGACCGCCGATCACTATCGACCCGGCGGCCTAAATCACGCAATTGAGACTCAATATGTTCAACAAATTTACTGTTTTCTTCAAGAAAACAAACGGTACGAGACCACTCTTCATGACCCCCGAAATGACGATTCAACGACTGCATCCCGGCCTTCGCCATCCCCCACTTTTTCTCCCAGTCGGGAAAACTCCGAAGCATCCTTCTGAGCAGTAAATGATGCTGACTAAGCGCCAATTTCAACGAGATAAACTCTTCGGCAACCAGCATCAACTCATCAAGCTTGACGGTTGAAATGCGCAAGGTCTCCGACCCGACCGCGGTGCCGCCGGAAACACTCCGTTTATCTTCCTTCCCCTTCTCCTCGACCGCAATCACAGTCTCATTAAATAATGGCGCTTCCGCTTGGACTTGCGGTTGAAATACAGTTTCGGGAATCTCTGGAGCCGCAGGTTCGGATTGAGCGGATTTCGTCAAAAAACTATCAAGACCACTCTTTTCAACCTCCTCCAGACGACCCAGCAACAAGGCAAAATCACTTCTTCCGGTTTCGCTAGTCACAAGATCGGGATCAATGATAATCTTTTCCAGCAATGCCGCCGCATCATAAAGAAGATCAAACAATGCCGGCTGCGGTTGAGGATTGTGCTTTTTGAGCAGCGAGAAGAGACCCTCAAACGATTGACAAAGGTTTTCCACAGACTCTAGGTTAACCGCTCGGGCGGCACCTTTAAGACTGTGAGCTTCGCGAAACAGAACCTCGACCAGAGGTTTACGCTCCTCGGCCGCAAGCGCTTTCTCAAAAAGGGCAAGAGTGGTAAAAAGAGAGCTGAGACGTTCACCGGCCTCGGCCTGAAAAGCTTCTCGCAGCCGCAGCAAAAGCTCCTCTTCGCGCATAACCTAAACCTTCAACCCGGCTGACAACTGCTGTAATTTCATCCCCAGGGTGTCAAGATTAGCAATCGCCGACTCAAGTTGTCGAGCCCCTTCGACATTTTGCTGACTGGCACTCTTGATACTCTCCATCGCTTGAGCCACTTGATCCATCCCCACCAGTTGTTGCTGGCTGGAAGCGACAATCTGCACCGAAGCATCGGCAGAGTCCCGACTCATATCAGCCATAGTCTCGATCTCATGGCCTACTTTTTCCGACTGTTCAACCCCTTTATCAACCTCTTTCCCACCCCTTTCGGTCGCCATCACTGCAGTGCTGGTAGCTTTTTGGATATCACCCAGCAGACGCCGCACCTGAATAGTCGCCTCTTTCGATTGGTCGGCTAAAGCTTTAACCTCCTGGGCCACCACGGCAAAACCTTTACCATGTTCTCCCGCTTTAGCGGCTTCGATCGAAGCATTGACCGACAACATATTGGATTGATCGGCAAAGCTGCTGACGGTCTCGATAATCTCCCCGATATTCTGATTCTGTTCACTTAAACTAATAAGTCCTTCAGCAATAGCCGCCACTTCTTCTTTAATTTGATCCATTTCGGTAACCGATTTGGCGGTCTCATTACGGCCGTTCTCCGCCCGTAGCATCACCTGCTCGGCAAGACCCGCAACCTGCTCGGCTTTCTCATGCGAGAGATGCGAGGTCTGGCGAATCTCTTCAACCGTGGCGGCAATCTCAACCACGGAACTTGAACTCTGGGTTGCCGAAGCGACCAGCTGGGCCGTGGTTGCTGAAAGTTCGGCAATCGTTGCGGCAATGGTTGCCGCCCCTTCAATCACTTCCGAGGTCTGATTATGCAGCATCTTGGCCATCAGGTTAAAAGCTTTAAAGAGATCACCGATCTCATCATAGCGCGTGGTTCTCGGCACACTCACGGTCAGATCACCACCCGCCATCAGCCGAACTTTAACCATCAACACTTTTAGAGGAAGAACAATCGAGCGCGCCACCAGAAAAACCACCAACAGGGACGCCACCAGCAACAGAGCCCCAAGGCCCTGAATATTGGCAACCAGTTCGGCCATCGGGACAAAGGCTTCAGCACTCTCAAGCTCGGAGATGATAACCCACTCGAAATCGAGACCGATTTTCTCATTTAACTTCAGAGAGGAATAAGCTGTAAAAACCTCAACCCCTTGATAATCAATCATCGTTTCAACCCCAATCCGGCCGGCCAGGGCTTCGCGCACCGCCACGGTGTCAACCTCCTGTACGAGCAGAGCCTGCTGGTTAAAACGAGAATTGGAGCGCATCAAATAATCACCGCCCACCAGATAACTCTCACCACTCTCATCCATACCGGCAGAGTTCCCGACAATACGATCCAGCGGAGAGCCATCAAGCATGAGCACTAAAACCGCTTTAACATCACCCTCTTCACCTAAGATCGGGGCACCAAGAAAGAGGGCCGCCTTTCTAATCGGCACATAGAAGGAAAAATCAAGCACCTCAACCTTGCCGGAAGCTGAAACCGCACGCCACAAACGAGCCAGACCACTGTCTTTATGAGGCCCGGTTTCAAGATTGCTGCCCAGATCCGCCCCCCGATTTACCGAATAGAGAACCTGCCCCTGTTGCCGACTGACAATATAGACTTCACGAAACCCGTAAACCGCCATGTAGTCTTTAAAAATAGAGCCGATACTATTATAGATATGCTGGTAGTCCTCACTGTCAACCGCGAAAGATCCATCGACCTCTCCACCACCACTTTCATAATATTGCTGGAGGATACTATAAGCCTGCTTAACATCGCGTGACTGAGCCAATATCTTGCTATTCATTTTGAGGCTTTCCAGATAGTTCAGAACCTGCGCTTTCTTAATCTCGTTTATCGCCTCAAGACTGGTAAAACGGGCGGCCCGCAATGAATCCCGGGCATATTGCGAAGAGAGCCAGGCCACCGCCGACAATGGGATTACAACTGCGGCAAAGAAGAGAATCAACAATTTTTTCATCAGACTATCAGTAAGAAACTTCATCACCCAACCTCTCTAATCAACAACTATTTTTTTATCCGTCAAAAGTTTTTCCGCATCAAGAAGCACCAGATAATCGGTCGTCATCCCTTTAAAATATTCAGCCTGCGCCCCGCGAAAGGTCGGCAAAGTTGCCTGCAAAGACTTAATCGGCAGAGTCCTGACCCCCTCCAGAGAATCGATAGCAACCGCAAATTCCGTCTCCCCGGAGACCAAAATAAGCAACATTTCATCAGCCAAAGCAGAAACCGCCTCCGATTTGACGGAGAGATCCAAAAAAGCAGCCAGATCAACCACGGAATAGATCCGGCTGCGGACATTAACAACCCCTTTAACAAAAGCCGGGGTTCCAGGAATTTTCGTAATTTCATCAACTCGACAAACCCCGCCGACCCACTTCAGGGGAAAAGCATAATGCTCTTTACCCAGAGTAAACTCCAGGATTTCAAGAAGCTCACCCGCATCCTCTTCAGCACCGCCGGCCCTGAGCTCTTGCGCCCGAGCCTGCAGTATCTTTTGGGCCTTTTCCGGGGTCATTTCCGCTTGCACCTGAAAAGCGTTACGCTTTTGCTTAAGCAGCTCCAGCAACTCGACCAACGATCTTCGCCGGCCAGCAACGATCGGGTTTATCTTTTTAGAAATCTTGTTCAAAGTTCAAAAACCATCAAAAAACCAACGTACAAGACGAAACAGTCGGGACACAACTGACGACTAACCACTGATCACTAAACTGCGGGCAATTTCCAATAGGCGGCTGCAACTCAAACCCTCAGCGTGCGGTAGAACGACATCATCTTCTGACGACTCAAGCAAAGCAATAGCATTACGCAAGTGTCTGACTGCGGCTTTGCGGTCAGTCTGCCGTAACAGGGTGGCCAGTGAAAAATGGGCCATAACAAACTCTGCATCCAAAAAGAGGGCCTGCCGATAAAAAACCGCTGCCGCCGTGTAATCGGCTAGTTCACGAGCGATACCAGCGGAAAGATAGTAAAAAAAAGGATCTATCTTGTCGGCTTCAATCGCCATCTCCATGGCAGCGGCAGCGGCCTCAAGCTCACCCAGATTTGCCAGTGACCGGGCCTTTAAAACCATAACCGAGGCATATTCCGGTAATCTCTGAAAGAGGGATCGATAAGGTCGGGTATCAGATCAAGAACCTCACGGTAACTCTCCTGCACGAATAGTTCTTGAGCCCGAAGCAACATCTCCTTTAAAGAGCAAATTATCTTACCTTCGGGCAGCCCATTTGTCAAACCGCTGATAGATTGCGATTTTTCATCAAGCAGAGAGCTCTGCTGACGAGACCGGGCCAAGTGCAATAATCTTTTGCCGTTTTTCGCAGAGACTGAATCTAAATCGGAGGTTTTTCCGGCCGACGAACGCTTATTAAAATTGCTATCATCGTACTTACTTGATGGACTTTTTGCCTTTACCGGCAAACCTTTAAACCGATCAAGCTTTTGATGAACAATGACCCCGGGAAAACGTACCGGGGTCAGCTCGGGATGATTAACCACCCCCAGTTCACTGGGAGCCACCAATAACCAGCCTCCCGGCTGCAACAAGGAGACCAGACGCTTGATGACCCGGGTCTGAAGTTCGGCCGAAAAATAGATCAAAACGTTGCGGCAAAAAATAATATC
>JAUVDU010000109.1 GCA_030595135.1 Deltaproteobacteria bacterium
ATTGTCCTGATTAAAGGCAAAAGAGTCTATAGTCGTTTGAAATATGAGAGTGGTGTGCATCGGGTTCAGCGGGTGCCGACAACCGAATCGCAAGGCCGCATTCATACTTCGGCGGTGACTGTAGCGGTGTTACCGGAAGCCGACGAAGTCGACGCCAATATCAACCCACAGGATTTGCGAATCGATATCTATCGCGCCTCCGGCCCCGGAGGCCAGAGTGTTAATACGACCGATTCGGCCGTACGCATTACCCATATCCCGACCGGACTTGTGGTTTCGAGTCAGGATGAGCGTTCCCAGCATAAAAATAAAGAGCGGGGGATGAAGGTTTTAGCTTCACGCCTGCTTGATCTGCGGATGAGTGAACAGCATGAGTTGATCAGTTCCGAGCGTCGTCAACAGGTCGGTAGCGGTGATCGCAGTGAACGGATTCGCACGTACAACTTTCCTCAAGGTCGGGTCTCCGATCATCGTATCGGGCTGACTCTGCACAAACTTGATCAGATTATGCAAGGTGAAATCGGTGAACTGATTACGGCCCTGCTTTCTCATTTTCAGGCTGAGGAGATGAAAGGGTCAACTTCATGACTGAAACCTGGACGGTGCTCAACCTGCTTAACTGGGCCGCGCCGTACCTCGAAAAAAATGGTTCCAGCTCTCCACGGTTAGATGCCGAATTGCTCCTCGCCAAGGTTCTTGACTGTCAACGTCTTGACCTCTACCTGCGTTTTGATAAACCTCTGGCTTCATCCGAACTTGCCTCCTTCAAAAAATTAATCCTTGAACGTCGCCAAGGGGTGCCGGTTGCCTACTTGCTCGGTGAAAAAGAGTTTTGGTCGCTCTCCTTTCAGGTCTCTCCAGCGGTGCTGGTGCCGCGTCCCGAAACCGAACATCTGGTTGAAGCAGCCATCAATTTCCTGGAAGAAAAATTCCCCACAGGTTGCGGTGTGCTTGATCTGGGTACCGGCTGCGGCAATATTATTCTCTCGCTGGCCCACCAATTTTCGGATCGTACCGGTTTTTCCTGGCTCGGGATTGACAGCCGTTCAGCCGCCCTTGAGGTTGCCGCACTCAACGCCCGGCAGTTAAAACTTGAAGAGGTCTCCTGGTTAGCCTCCGATCTCTTTGCCGGACTGGCTTCCGAGAATTCCTCATTTGGTTTGGTGGTCGCCAATCCCCCTTATATTACCTCTTCAGAGATGGCAGGGTTGCCGCCCGAAGTGCAGCGTGAACCGGCTGCCGCCCTCGATGGCGGCCTTGATGGTCTTGATTTTTATCGCCGGATTGCCAATGATGCTCGCAACTTTTTACGACCCGGCGGCGGTCTCATTTTTGAAGTTGGTGACGGACAGGCTGCGGACGTTAAAAAAATCTTGGCAAGTAACGGTTATAGTGCTATCTCTGGCCTGTTCGATCTGGCTCGTTGTGAACGGGTAGTGATGGGAGTTAATTAATGGAAAGTATAGTCGTTCGCGGCGGCCGGAAATTATCCGGCGAAGTGATTATTGACGGGGCCAAGAATTCGGCTCTGCCTCTGATTGCGGCCACATTGCTGGCCGAAAATGGTTGCAGCCGTCTCGATAATGTTCCTGATCTTCGTGATATCAATACCATTATCCGCCTGCTTGAGGGGATGGGGGCGGTTATTAGTCGTCAAGGCGGTCGTCTGGAGATCACAACTTCGGTGGTGGGAAATTGTCAGGCGCCCTATGAGTTAGTTAAAACCATGCGGGCCTCGATTCTGGTTTTAGGCCCTCTGATGGCACGTTTCGGTGAGGCCCGAGTCTCTCTGCCGGGAGGCTGTGCGATCGGGGCGCGACCGGTCAATCTCCATATCAAAGGTTTAGAGATGATGGGGGCCCGGATTTCGGTTGAACATGGCTATATTATTGGTCAGGCGGGGCGCCTTAAAGGGGCTGATATCAATTTTGATGTAACCACCGTGACCGGCACCGAAAATCTGATGATGGCGGCGGTTTTAGCCGATGGCGTAACTGTTTTGCGCAACGCCGCCCGGGAACCGGAGATCGTTGATCTGGCCTCTTTTCTACGGAAGATGGGGGCGCAGATTGAAGGTGACGGAACTCATACCATCACCATTACCGGGGTCGAAAAACTTTTAGCCGCCGACTATCAGGTGATGCCCGACCGGATCGAAGCGGGAACCTTTATGGTTGCCGCAGGTATCAGTGATGGCGACGTTGTTATCAAAAATGCGCCGTTGGCGGCGATGGCGGCGGTGGTTACTAAGTTGCAGGAAATTGGCCTGTTGATTGAACCGCTCTCACCTGAAGAGGATGATGACGATGAACTTCATGAAGATAACGGACTGCTGGCCGGGGTTGCGGTTCGGGTGCGTCGTGGTTTAGACGGTTTAAAAGCTCTCGATGTGAGAACCATGCCCTATCCCGGATTTCCCACCGACATGCAGTCTCAGGCGATGGTTCTCCTGACCTTGGCTGAAGGCACCAGTGTGATCAGCGAGACCATTTTTGAAAATCGTTTTATGCATGTTTTTGAACTTCAGCGTATGGGCGCCGATATCGAGGTCGAAGGGCGCACGGCAATTGTTCGCGGGGTTGCGGCCCTTTCCGGGGCTCCGGTGATGGCTTCCGATTTACGGGCCAGCGCCGGTCTGGTTTTGGCCGGTTTGGCGGCCGAAGGCGAGACCGTGATGTCTCGGGTCTACCACCTTGATCGCGGCTATGCCGGTTTTGAAAAGAAACTAAAAGCCTTAGGCGCTGATATCAAGCGGGTCGAGGAAAATTGATGAATATTAACTGTTATCAAACAAGTGATCCCGATTTTCAGGAACGTTTCCAGCTTCTCTGCGAGCGCAATCTTGATCTCGATATGTCGGCGGATAGTGTAGTTGCGGAGATTCTTGAACGGGTTCGTAAAGAGGGTGATACGGCGCTCTTTGATTATACCAAGCGTTTTGATGGTCTCGATCTTGCGGACGTCGGCATTGAGGTGCAAAGTGCGGAGATTGATGCCGCTTTTGACCGGTTGAGTGCCTCTCAACTAAAAGACATTGAATTGGCGATTGAGCGGATTACGACTTTTCATCAGCGCCAGCTCCGGCAATCTTGGTTTGACGACCACGAACCCGGAGTTCTTTTAGGACAGAAAATTACCCCTCTGTCTCGGGTCGGAATCTATGTGCCGGGGGGTAAGGCTTCTTATCCTTCGTCGGTTTTGATGAATGCGATTCCGGCTCAAGTTGCCGGAGTCAAAGAGATTGTCATGGTCTCTCCGGCAGCCCTGGGCTATAATCCGGCCGTACTGGTTTCGGCCAGACTTTGCGGGGTGAAACGAATTTTTCGGGTGGGTGGAGCCCAGGCTGTAGCCGCATTGGCTTATGGTACTCCATTAATCCCTGCGGTTGACAAAATTGTCGGGCCTGGTAATATCTATGTGGCGTTGGCTAAGCGCCGGGTCTTTGGCCGGGTCGGTATTGATATGGTCGCCGGCCCCAGCGAAATTATGGTGGTCGCCGACGAAAGTGCCAATCCGGTTTTTGTGGCCGCCGATCTGCTTTCACAGGCGGAACACGACGAACTTGCGGTGGTCGTTCTGGTGACTCCGTCGCAAAAATTGAGTGATGCCGTTAAGCTTGAACTGGAAAAACAGTTGGCGATGCTACAGCGGCGAGAGATTGCCCAGCGTTCATTGCAGGATCAGGGGGCTTTGATTACCACTGCAAATCTTGATCAAGCCCTTGAACTGGCTAATCAGTTTGCGGCTGAACATCTCGAACTTGCGGTCGCTGATCCCTTGCTCGCTTTAAGCTCAATCCATAACGCCGGGGCGGTTTTTCTCGGCCATTCAACGCCTGAAGCTTTAGGTGATTATCTGGCCGGGCCCAATCATGTCCTGCCGACGGCAGGGACGGCTCGTTTCTCCTCGCCGTTGGGAGTTGATGATTTTCTTAAAAAGAGCAGCGTTCTCTCTTTTAGCAGCGCCGCCCTTAAACGATACGGACAACCATTGATGGCGTTAGCCGAGATGGAAGGTTTGGAAGCTCACGGCCGAGCTGTGAGTTTACGGTTAAAAGATCAGGAGATTTAAAATGAAAGAAAACCTGCGTGTAGCCGAGATCAACCGCCAAACGGCCGAAACCAGTATTAAGCTCGCTCTCGTTCTTGATGGTCGTGGGAGCTCGCAAATCGCAACCGGGATCCCTTTTATTGACCATATGCTCACCCTCTTTGCCCGGCACAGCGGTTGTGACCTGGAAGTTATGGCAAGTGGTGACTTGGAAGTCGATTTCCATCATACGGTCGAAGACTTGGGAATCTGCCTGGGCCAGGCCTTGAGCCAGGCCTTAGGGGATATGGGTGGCATCGCTCGTTACGGCGAGGCCCAGATTCCGATGGATGAAGCCTTGTGCGGGGCCGTGGTTGATATCTCCAAGCGTCCTTTTTTGGTCTTCAATCTGGCTCTGACCGCACCCAAAGTCGGTGAGCTCGACAGCGAGTTGATCGAGGAGTTTTTTCGGGCCTTTGCTGTCCATGGCGGTTTGACCCTACATCTTAATCTCCATTATGGAAAAAATCAGCACCATATCTTTGAGGCTGCTTTCAAAGCTTGCGCCCATGCCCTGCGCCGGGCCTGGACGCCGCTGGCGGAACTTCAGGGTCAGGCTTTAAGTACTAAAGGAACTCTTTAGAAATGATTGCAATTGTTGATTATGGTATGGGCAATCTGCGGAGTGTCCAGAAAGCCATCGAAAAAGTTGGCTACGAGGCTGAAATAACCCGCAGTCCCCAGCGTATTGCCGATGCCCGGGCGGTTATTTTGCCCGGAGTCGGGGCGTTTAAAGACTGTATGGACAACCTTGAGAACTTTTCTCTGATTACGCCGGTCTTGAAGGCGATCGCCTCGGGAAAACCTTTTCTTGGTATCTGTCTGGGTTTACAGCTTCTTTTTAGTGAAAGTTTAGAGTTTGGTCACCACCCCGGACTTGATGTGATCAAGGGTGTGGTTAAACCTTTTTCACAGACCATGAGTGACCCGGATCGGCCCGGCGGCCTTTTGAAAATTCCGCATATGGGCTGGAATTCTGTTCAAATTCAGAAGCCGGTGCCGGTTTTGGCTGAGGTTAAAGATGGCTCCTATTTCTATTTTGTTCACTCTTACTATGTTGAACCCGAAGATTCACAAACAGTGGCGATGTTGACCGATTATGGTGGGAAATTTGTTTCGGCCGTGGCCTTTGACAACGTGGTCGCGACTCAGTTCCATCCGGAAAAGAGCCAGCAGCAGGGTCTTGCTATCTTACGGGCCTTTGCCGCCCTTAAATGAAAACCGCCAATTTCCTCGATTGCTGCGTTAGGCAAAGATTTTAATCCTCGGAATACTAAGTGTATGCCTGCGGTTAAAATCTTTGCCTGCCTTGCACTCAAGAAAATTGTCAGGTTTTCGGTTATGCTAAGTGAAAAGGGATGATGATTATGGAGAGATCTCTGACTCGTTCTTGTCGGGTCGTAACAATTTTGTTTGTTCTGTCGACTCTTTTTTTGTTCTCCGCCTGTGCGTCCAAGGATGTGCGCGTCAAAGAGCTTGAGGCGATTCCTCAGTTTTACCGGGTTGCGGTCATGCCTTTCAATGTGACCAATTGCCGGACTTGTGTCGAATCTTACCCCTCCTGCCGGCCGGTGGGGGGGCAGATTGTCTGTGACCAGATCAGCAGTGGCATCGGTTTTGATCTGGCCCAGTCGTTGGCACGAGAGATCGCTATCTATGGGAAATATGAGGTGGTTGAGCCGCAGGCGGCAGCGAGGGTGCTGCCGATGCTCGGCCAGGTGCCGATGACCGAAATCGGTCGCCGATTGGGGGTTGACGTTCTCGTTTTTGGGGTCATTAACCGTTTTCAGGAGCGGATTGGCGGGCCAATGTCGGTGCGCCAACCGGCCTCGGTCTATTTCGAGATTACCGTGGTCGATGCCCGGAGCGGGCGCAAGGTCTGGTACGCGGTTTTTGATCAGACCCAAAAATCTTTGAGTGACGATATTACCAACTTAAGAAATTTCATGCGGGGCGGGGGCAAGTGGCTGACGGCCAGAGAGTTTGCCGACATCGGCATTGCCGAGTTAGTTGAGCAGTTTCCCGGCCTTAAGGGAGCAGGAGC
>JAUVDU010000285.1 GCA_030595135.1 Deltaproteobacteria bacterium
CTATATTGAGGGAATCATAACCGGTGGTGGCGATCCTCTGTTTGTTAATCCCTCAGCCGGTGATTTTCATCTCCAGTCCGGCTCTCCCTGCATCGATACCGGGAATAACTCAGCACCCTCTCTTCCCGGCATTGATTTTGAAAATGACCAGCGTATTATAGACGGCGATCTTGATGGAACCCCGACGGTCGATGTAGGGGTAGATGAATACACCCTTCCACCCTCTTCAGTGGTCTGGGTCGACGATGATTTTACGCCCGGCAGTGCGGGTGGTCATACCTGGGGCTACGATGCCTTTGACAATATCCGGGATGGCATTTACGAGGTAGCCTCACCCGGTACGGTCCATGTTGCCGCAGGCTATTATACCGAGAACGTCAATATGAAGAGCGGGCTTGCGCTTCTTGGTGCCGGTTCGGTTTTTACCACTATCGACGGGGGAGGCAGCGGCCCTTCAGTTCAAGCCAGATTCTTGACCTTACCAACCCGGCTTGCCGGTTTTACCATCAGTAACGGAGCGTGGGATTGGGGTGGTGGAATCCATATTCATCAATCAGCTGATTTTACCATCGCCAATTGCGAACTTACAGAAAACCATGGTATCTTTGGCGGCGGCCTGTACGTCAATGATTCATCTTCTCTTATCGTGGCCAACTGCACCTTTTGGCACAATACCGCTGAAGACGGGGCCGGCATCTTCTTTGTTGACATTCCTGCTACGGCAACCATAGTTAACTGTACTTTATGGGAAAATGTTGCTGGTAATTATGCCGGAGGGATTTATCTTTCCAGCAGCTCTCCGGAAATCACCAACTCTATCATTTGGGGCAATTATGCCAAAGAAGGTCTTAGCAACGAATTCTACCGAGTAAATTGTGGTTCGGTAACCGTCTCTTATTGCGATGTGGCGGGAGGCTACCCTTACTCTGGTGGACTTGCCAATATAGATCGAGACCCGTTGTTCCTGGACCCGTACTCCGGTAACTTCCGTCTGCGGCTGGGCTCCCCCTGTATCGATGGCGGCACAAACGCGGCACTCCCTACCTAGCTTACGCATGATCTGGGAAGACCTCCCTGAGGAGATAGCCGGCGGAGGATCACCAACTATTACTTACTCGGATATCCGGGGACTCGGCGGTGGAACTAATATAGATGAGGATCCCAATTTCGTAGATCCTGATGCCTTTGATTTCCACCTCCTTCCCGGATCGCCGTGTATTGATGCTGGAGATAATTTCTATGCCTTGTATTCCCTGGATTGGGATGGGGATCAAAGAATCATTGACGGCGATGGCGATGGCACTCCAACAGTAGATATGGGCATGGATGAGGTTCCTTTAGCCAGCTGTATTGGTGATTTCGATCTTGATGGGGATGTGGATGGTTCCGATATGAGCCAGTTTGCCCAGAATTACGCCGTGGCAAGTCTACAGGCCGATCTGAACGAAGATGGAAGCGTGAATGAACTGGATATAGAGCTCTTTGCCGGTCAATTTGGCCGAGAGTGCCCGTAGAAAAAATCGGCATCCTTCATGTTTAAAAATTCTCCAACTCGGCAAAATCGAGGGTTGCGAAGAGGTCGGCCAGGTTCTCTGCCCGGCGAATAAGTTTGATCGAACCATCGCTTCGCAACAGAAGTTCGGCCGAACGGAGTTTGCCGTTGTAATTAAATCCCATCGCGTGACCATGGGCTCCGGCGTCGTGGATGACCAGATAGTCACCGATTTCAACCGCCGGCAGCTCTCGGTCAATCGCGAATTTATCATTATTTTCGCAGAGCGAGCCGGTAACATCGTTGGTCACTTTGGGGTCTTGATCTTGACGGCCGAGCACCGTAATATGGTGGTAGGCGCCGTAGAGGGCGGGCCGCATGAGATCGGCCATGGTCGCATCAACGCCGAGATAGGTTTTATAGGTTTTCTTGATATGCAGGGCTCGGGTTACCAGATAGCCGAAAGGGCCGGTTACCATGCGTCCGCACTCCATATAGATCTTTAAATTCGGCAACCCCGCCCCTGAAATAAGCTCTTCATATTTTGCCCGGATGCCGCTTCCGACTTTAACCAGGTCGACCGCCTTATCCTCGGGCCGGTATGGGATGCCGATACCGCCGCCGAGATTGACGAACTCAAAGTTGAGCTCAAGTTCTTGAGATATCTCTTGCACCAGGGTGAAAAGAATTTCAGCGGTTTCGATAAAGTAGGTGTAATCAAGTTCGTTTGAGGCGACCATCGTGTGGATGCCGAAACGTTTGACGCCTCTCTCCTTGCAGTAACGATATCCGGCAAAGAGCTGCTCTCTGGTAAAGCCGTATTTCGCCTCTTCGGGACGACCGATAATCAGGTTGCCCTCCTTGGCCCGGCCCGGATTATAGCGGAAACAGACGAGCTCCGGCAACTCTCCGACATGTTCTTCATAGAATTTCAGGTGGCTGATATCATCGAAGTTGATAACTGCCCCGAGTTCGGTCGCCTTGCGATACTCGGAAGCCGGGGTATCGTTGGAGGTGAACATGATATCCTCACCCACGATACCGACCTTTTCGGCCAGCATAAGTTCCGGCAGGGAAGAACAGTCAGCCCCGACCCCGACTCTTTTCAACAGTTTCATGAGAAAGGGGTTCGGCGTCGCTTTGACGGCGAAATACTCCTTAAAGTCAGCCCAGGCAAATGCCTCTTTCAAGGCGCTAATATTCTCAGTTATCGCCGCCTCATCATAGATATAAAAAGGGCTGGGATAGCTTTTTGCGATATCTTTAACCTGCTCAAGGGAGAAGGGGATTTTTTTTCCCGTCATTATATCCTCTAAATTATAACTTATTTACGCTTTTTTGCAGCGCTTTTTTTACGAATAGGGTGGGGCGATTTGGCTCTCGACCGGGGTGTCATCTTTTCTGATTCACTGCTGACCCGGGCCGCGACTTTGCGGCCATTGATCTGGAGATTGGAAAAGGTGCGGATGATGTCGTTCTCAAAACGACTCTCCGCCTCAAGCAGGCAGGAATCTCCCTTGACTTCGATGCGCCCGACCTGAATCCTGACGCCCTTGCCCGCAGCATCGTTAATCTCACCAATCAAGCGGCTGGGATTGACCCCGTCCTTTCGGCCGACGTTAATATGAAAACGGGTAAATTGTACGCCGTGGTCTCGGTCTTTGTGATCTCGGTCTTTACGGTCGCGGCCTTTGGCGCCGGCCCCGTAACGGCTGTCGCCGGATTTTCGCTCGCTGCGTTCGTAACGGCTTTTGTTTTCTCGCTCTTTCTCATTGAGATCAGGGGCATTTTTGTAATAGTCCAAGAGCTGGGCGAAATTGGCCAGAACAAAACGTTTTATCAACTCATCCCGTTCTAAAGATTCCAGGCTCTCCAGGATGGCCGGAAAAAATGGTTCAATGTAGGTGGCATCGACCTTGCGGTTTTTGAGGTCTTCGAGATAGCGCAGCATCTGTTGTTGACAGATCTCCTGACCGGTCGGGATCCGACCCAGCTCAAATTTTC
>JAUVDU010000152.1 GCA_030595135.1 Deltaproteobacteria bacterium
CATTATGGTTGCGTACCCAGTAAGACCCTGATCAAAACCGCCCATGTCTATCATCTCATGAAAAACGGACCTAAATTCGGCCTACCTGAGATTGTGTTGCCGCCGGTTGATTTTTCTGCCGTCTCTAACCGAATCCAATCGGTAATCGGTGTTATCCAAAAACATGACTCGGTGGAACGCTTCTGCAAGCTCGGCGTCCAGGTTGAATTCGGAAACCCAGAGTTTCGCGACGAACATGCCATTGATCTGGACGGCAGATCAATTTCCGCCCGCACCTGGGTGATCGCCACCGGATCCTCCGCGGCCGCCCCTCCGGTTGCAGGTCTTGATCAGACACCTTATCTCACCAACCGCGATATTTTCCGGCTCAAGAAGCTTCCCGGCTCAATGATCATTCTCGGAGCCGGACCGATTGCCATCGAAATGGCGCAAGCCTTCTGCCGACTCGGCACTAAAGTGACGGTAATCCAGCGCAGCGGCCAGATATTAAGTAAAGAAGATCAAAACCTGGCCGACATTGTCCAACAGGTTTTAGCTGCGGAGGGGGTTAACTTTGAGATGAACACGGCTATCGTTCGGGTTAAAGATCTCGGTTCCGAACGAGAGGTGGTAGTAAAAAAACATTCAGGTGAAACTTTAAGTTTCAAAACCGAAACTATCCTTGTGGCCATGGGCCGCGCTCCTAATGTCGCCGGACTCGGGCTCAAAAAAATCGATGTGCCTTTCGACCGCAAGGGAATCAAGGTGAACCGCTACCTGAAAACCAGCCATAAACATATCTATGCGGCCGGAGATGTTATCGGCGGCTATCAATTCACGCATGTGGCCGGCTATGAGGGCGGAGTGGTTCTAAGTAATGCCATTTTTCATATCCCCAAAAAAGCCAATTACACCCATGTGCCCTGGTGTACCTACACGCATCCGGAACTGGCCGGCATCGGTATGAATGAAAAAAGTGCCAGGGCGGCCGGTATCGACTACTCGGTGTGGAGTGAAAAGTTCAACGATAACGACCGAGGACTCAGCGAAGGAGAAAGTGTCGGCCAGATCAAACTGCTGCTCGACAGTAAAGAGAAACCCCTGGGCATTCAGATTCTGGGCCCTCATGCCGGAGAGCTCTTAAGTGAATGGGTGGCGATCATGAACGGCAATGTCGGTTTATCTAAAATTGCCTCTGCCATCCACCCCTACCCCACCTTAAGCGAAATCAACAAAAAAGTGGTGGGTTCGGTTTTTTCACAAAAAATATTCTCCGACAGAGTTCGTAAGGGGCTCAAATTCTTTTTCAACTTCAAAGGCCGGACCTGCACCTGCGGTCAGGATATTGCCTGCGAAAAGGAGCAATAGCCGATGGCCAGCCTAAGTACACTTATCACTAAACCGAAACATGGAAAAATTATGCCAATTCCCAGATTTTTCGCTATCGGGGCTATACTCCTGATGGTCACCATGCCCCTTCTTTCCTGCACCGACAAAACCCCTGCAAACCTCGGAATCTCCGAGTCCAAACTGACTCCCTGCCCAAAATCGCTGAACTGCGTTTCCAGTGATGCCCGTGACAGCAAGCACAACATTCCTCCGCTTCAACTTATTATGCCGCCCTCCGAAGCCTTTCAAATAGCTCGGAAACTCGTGTTGGATTTGCCTCGTACTCATATTGTAAATGAGACGACAGATTATCTTCACGCTGAATGCCGAAGCGCCCTCTTCGGCTTTGTTGACGACCTTGAACTCCATCTGCGCCCCACCGAAGGAATCATTGCGATCCGCTCGGCCGCACGTTTGGGCTATTCGGATTTTGGCGTCAATCGACGCCGGGTTGAATCTTTACGGGACTCTCTCATCAGTCAAGGAGTAGTGCGATAGATTGAAAATCAGTACTCACAAACACCATTATCAATCAACGTTAACCCGCTTTCAGCATCCACTACCCGCCACAAAGCTTTTCCTGGCGCCAGCGGCCAGATAAGTGTCTGGATCGGCACTCCGGGATAAAGGAAATGAGAAAAACGACAGGCCAGCCGCTTCATTCTTTCAGGCTCTCCGGGCATTAACTTCCCAACCAGAGCCCGACACCCATAACCCATCGTACAGGCTCCATGCATAATCGGTTTTTCAAAGCCCGAATTCTGCGCAAATTCAGAATCCACATGAACCTCAAAATAATCACCCGTAAGCCGATAAAGAAGGTGCTGGTCAACTGAAGGCAGGGCATCGATAACAAAGGTGGGCTCTACGTCAGGATAAACAACCCGTGTTCCCGGAGCCGACAGAGTGCCGCCGAAGCCGCCATCGAAACGAGCGAAAAGAGAGTAGATACTGGTAAAAAGAGGGAGGCCGGAAGCCGTGCAGGTTTCACATTCACCCACCACCAAAGCCCCTTTCTTCACGCCCTTGTCGTAGTAGTTGACAACCCTCCCCTCAGTAACCATCTTCCCTGCAAGCGGTATCGAATTATGAAAAATTAACTCCTGTTCGCCATGTAAAATACCGGCAAGATCAATATTAGCCTCCCGAGCCAAGCGCCAGAAAAAATCAAATGTGGTGGCCAGGGAAAAGGTCGGCAGCACTTTCAACTTCTTCTCGTAACAATACCTCATTTCAGAGGAACCAGCCCCCACCGCAAGCGCATACAAAATAACATCCCGCCACGAATATTCTCTAACCAGCGGACCAATCTTCCTTCCTCTAGCCTCTAGATCAAGGGCCATAAACAACTCCATCAATAATGAAAAGAATGTAGATATAAAAAAACCCCTGACCTTAGCGCAGGGGTTTTTCAACTAGCTGAAATAATAGTTATCTGTTTTTATGCTTAATTGCCGGCACCATAAAGCTTTTCAAGCATTTCATTCTCCAGTTCTTCCGACCAAGTCATTTTCCACTTGCCATCATCTTGCATAACCTGAAAGGTTTTGGCGGTAATGGATCGATATTTTTTATTAATCGCTCCGGTAACCTTGACCTGTTCAGTGATATTGCGTGCCATAATCGCACGATCCAGATTTGGAACGAAGAAATAGTCACCGTCAGCTGCAAGCACAACAAAAACTCTTTCGGCGGCAACAACCGGATCCTCTTTACCTATGGGACAGGTTTTACCCGTTGTCACACATTGCAACCCTTGGACGGTTCCTACCACTTCTCCGGCAAGAGCCAGAGCCGGAACAAAAAACATCCCCATCAAGACAGTTATTAATAGCATCTTTTTCATGACTACCTCCTTCGGTTAAATTAACAGATGCCCAGCCACTCTGGGTTGAAATTTCAACAAGACAAGAAGGGAAAAATTCAAAAGTAAAAAATGCTTATAACTCTCAAGAAACAAAGGTACTGTTCTGAATCATTGCACATAAACAAAAAAGCCGGGCTGACCTGTCCGTAACATTACACTTATGCTACCTTAGGCAACCCGGCTGTCTTGTGTTAACGAAGAAATGATTTCGCAAGACACGTGGCTTTCCGACCCTGCCTCACAGCAGGTGTGGCTTTCCTACTAATTATAATCGATCAAACGTAAATGTCAATATGATGTGCTATGGAAATTTAAATCTTGTTAGCTCGCCGTCACAAAAGATTGAATCTGCCTCATAACCGGTCACACCATACATGATCAAGGCGCTTGAGACGCCACCAGACCGACATTCTGATTGTTCATCAACGTTAAATCAAAAATTTAACCTCTCTTTACATATAACGACATACGGTATACAATAAAATTATAATACAGTCAGCCCGCGATGCGCGGCCCACCATTACCAGAGGGTTTGCGGGGCGGGAAAATCGTGCAGGAGCAACTCCCGCTCGATGATGCCATCGGCGTCAATCTTGTTGTAAAACAGGAAACCGTCGCCGTTGGAGCTGAACACGAAAGGAACTTGCAGCATCTCGGCATAGCCCAAACCCTGTTGCATACCGTCGACGATGGAGTGATTGTTGTTCTGATTCAATCAACCACTTAAGTTAATCAACCGGCCCAGGCTTGCCGGTTTTTTTCTTTCAGTGATTCTATATTAACCGCTTAGTTGAAAGCTTGTCCCCTTTCCTGTCCCCCAAACCCTATATGAGTTGTCCCTTTGGGGGACAAAAACGAAAAACGGCTACTCACGGAATAAATATAGAACTCCGTAAGTAGCCGTTTTTCTTAATATAAACTGGTCGGGACGAGAGGATTTGAACCTCCGACCCCCTGCTCCCAAGGCAGGTGCGCTGCCGGGCTGCGCTACGTCCCGAATCGGATTGAATCGGTCATCATGTGTTGGGAGGAGGCCTTTTAGCATAAGTCACAACAACTGGCAAGCGTTAAAACGGATAAATAACTACTCTTCGTCAAAATCATCTCCGCCGGCACCGGCGACTTCGAGTTTTTTTATCTGGTAGCGCAGGGTGCCTCGATCCATATTGAGAAGGCGGGCGGTTTTGGCCTTGTTGCCGCCGGCGACCTTCATCGCCTCTTCGATCAGGTAGCTGGAAAATGATTTAACCAGTTCATTAAAATCGACGCCCTGGCGAAAATCGTATTCGCGCGGCAGGGATAGATTGAACTGGTTTTTGTCGCGACTGGCGGAAAGCACTTCTAAGGGCAGATGCTCTTCCGTGACAATCTCGGTATCTTCAAGGATCATAATCCTCTCAACCATGTTTTTGAGCTCCCGAACGTTACCTCGCCACTGGTATTTCTGAAGTAACTCAAGGGCTCCGGGAGATATTTCGCTGACATTTTTTTTGAGCTTGCGATTAAAGTGTTCAAAAAAGTATTTGAGCAACAACTCGATATCCTGACGCCGTTCGCGCAAAGGGGGTACGACAATATTGATAACTTTGAGACGATAGTAGAGATCTTCGCGAAATTTGCCCTCTTCGATCAGTTTCTCCAGTGCCTGATTGGTCGCCGAGACAAAACGGGCATCGATCTCGATATCATCAACACTGCCCAGGCGCCTGAACTTATTCTCTTCCAGAACCCTTAAAAGTTTGGCCTGTAGAGGGGCTTCCATATCCCCGATCTCATCAAGAAAGACAGTACCGCCATCACCTTTTTCCAAAAGCCCGAGTTTACGACTTTTAGCATCGGTAAAAGCGCCGCGTTCATAGCCGAAAAGTTCACTCTCCAGAAGATTTCCGGGGATTGAAGCACAATTGATACTAACAAAAGGTTTGTCCGCCCGTTCACTCATATAGTGAATTGCCTGGGCAACCAACTCCTTACCGGTACCGCTCTCCCCTCTGATCAGAACCGAAACATCACGATTACGAGCAACCTTGCGCACCA
>JAUVDU010000374.1 GCA_030595135.1 Deltaproteobacteria bacterium
GCCACATAAAAAGTTTTACCATTGTATTTTTCATAAACAGGCAGAATGCGGGGGGAGGAAAAGCCGTGAATGGTGGTGAGTACCGGGGTTGTCACCAGTCCACTGTAAGTCAACGGGGTGAAATCAAAGTGGTTGTGAATCAGGTCATACTCATCAGCCCGTTCAAAGATCTCGGAAATGTGCAGGTGTTCCCAGACTTTCGGTTCTATGTTGCTATTTTCCTCGTAGCCGCACTGACATACAGCATGCAGCGTGCCCTTGGTCTTGGAATCAGCGGTGGCAAAAAGAGTAACCTCCACTCCTTTGGCGACCAACCCCTCCGTCAAGAGGGAGACCACACTTTCCCAGGGACCGTAATGACGTGGCGGCGTTCGCCACGCAATCGGTGAAAGCATTGCAATACGCATAATTCTCCTTTAACCTCACTCTCCTACATCCTGATTTTTGCCTCGGTTTTTGCAGGATTTTTCTCAAGATGTTTATACCTGTGAATTGCAGTTTTAGTGAAACGCGTAACCACATGAGAGAGATCGGAATTCTTCCAGAGCGCGACAAAGTCAGCTCGTTCCTTAACCCCTTCGCTCAAGGCAAAAGGCTGATTATGATCCGGTTGCAGAGAGATATCACCGTACTCCAAGTTAAGGTTACCGGAAAAAGCCTGACGAAAAAGATCCTGCATCGTATAGACATAAAACTTTTTTACATCCTCGGTCGATTCCGCAGACCCGATCTTTTTCCTGAACCCCGGAAGCAGCTCATTCTCAATTTTGCTGAATGAAAATTGTGTCGTCATGGCAGGTTCTCCCTCTATTATTGGTTTATTAGTAAGAGCCTAACTTATGATCTCTTGAAAATTGATAATCTTTTTGCGCAAGGCAAAGACCACTGTATCCAAGGCCAGGGATTGGGAGTAACGGTAGCGGATCGTCATGTTGTTGAGGATTGTCTCAACCAGACCGCGGATCTCCGCACGATAGCCGGTATAGTTTTCCGGGGCGTTGCGTTTTTGAAAAAAGGCTTCATTGAGTTCGTCGAGATTTATACCTTCAACCGGTTTGCGATGCGAGAGGAGCCGGGTATATTCAGCCACAAAACAGCTGGTCAGGTTGTCTTCGCGGGAGTTGATGATATTTTTCCCCTCCTCAATAACGAGCTCACCGGAAGATTGAAGTTGGAGAAACTTTTCCGCCAGCTGATTGCGGATGGTGGCGGCGGCTTTGCCCTGAGCGATGATCTTTTCAATTGAGCTCATATAGGTGAGATCGGGACGTTCAACTTTAGCTCCGGTATCAGGGTCGACAAAGGAGTAGCGAGGCACCATGATATGAGCAAAGGCCTGATTGGTCACGGCCCGGGCCAGGAGGACGTTCTGGAGATAACGGCGCAAGTCGCCATCGATCAGTTTGGGATCGCGATCGACGGTCGCTACGGTGATTTCACGGCGAATAATCTCAAAATAGAGGGCTTGGGCGATCTGTAGAGAACCCGGATAGTCGCCATAATCGGCACAGCCTTTGTTGAAGTTTTTATTGCCGATACGCCGGGGTGCCAGCGGGTTACGGTCACGTTTATAGCTCTGGTCGATGGTCAACCAGTGGTGCAGAGCGTGACCCTCGGCGACGATGCGCTGGAGCTGGCTAAAGAGGGTGCCGACGTGAATCTTGCGACCGTCCGAGGCGGCAATGGTGTCGCGCATGATGTTTTGCAGTTGACGTACCGAGATACCGTGTTGGCCTTCGTTGGGAAAGTGTTCATTCCACAATAGACGCATAAATTCATCATCAATCAGCTGTAGCTGTTCGAGCGAGAAAACCCCGGAACTCTCCAGATTGACGGCTTCGTGGCGGTGAAAGAGCAGGCGCTTAAGTTCGTCCTGGTCATCGATATCGATCCCTAAACGTAATGCTTCATTGCAGAATGGATGCCAATGCGGAAGGCGGCGGATAGTACCGGCCGGATCCTCGGCCTGACAAGAGTAGATAAAGAGTTTCTGCTCCGGGGTGATCTCCTTGTAGAATGCAATCTTCTCTTTCGACCATTGCGGCGGAAACTTTTCCCGTAACGGCGGCAGGAACCGCGTAAGCACGGAGAAATAAGAGGCCAAGCGCAATAGATTGGGATCAACGTCGAACTTTTCATGCATGAGCGAGAGATCACGGCGCAAAATATCCATCTCGGAGTTGGTATCAAGCAGGTAGTTTACCGGAACCTTCTCGATACGATCAAGCAATTTTGATGAGGTCAGATGAGTTTCGAGACGAGCCATCTCCTCGATATTGGTGGTAATGACAACCGTATTATCGACCGAGGCCTGGGTCGCTTCGCAAGAGACCCGACCACTACCTAAGAGCATCAGCAGAGGTTTGTACTCAAGATCCCCCGGCTGGCTTAAGCCGACACTGCTGCCGAAGGCGTCATGGATATGAAGAATGCCGCGATTGGCGGCGATGATGGCGCCGGTATAGTTGTAGAGAAAGTGGCTGGGCAGGTGTTGGTTGATGATATCGAGCGCCTTTTGTCCCAACTTTAAGGGTTGCAGGCCCATCTGCAAGCTCTCCATAGTGTCGATATTAGCGACGCCGCGAGCCTGGGCATTGGAAAATTCGATCTCTTCGATGCGGACATAGGTGTCGATAATCTCGGAAAGAGGCTTATCCCGGTTACGGGGATGCTGCATGAGACTTTCTATGATATCAAGATTGCGTTTATCGAGGGTGGCATTCTGGTAATAGGTGGGGAAAAGAACCTCTTTGTAGGGGTC
>JAUVDU010000077.1 GCA_030595135.1 Deltaproteobacteria bacterium
AAGCCGTGGATGTGGAGTACAGCCATATCTGTGAAGTGCCATATAATTTAGAAGATTACGGTTATACTACCGGCCTTCATATCGTTGCTGATTGGATCTCTGACCTGGATTTTACGTTCAGATTTTTTTGTGGTGGCACTGCTTATGCTACCATAACCAAGACGATCGGTCCCGAAGGGTGGACCGGACTGCCCAGTCAGCTTCTGCCAAATGGGGTCGAGTTAGAATTCCCCACGTTGATTTACATCTACTCTCACGTTGATCCTGAAAATACCAGTTCCGATGATGAGAACTTCTGGGTAACCCAGTTTCTCTTTACCAGCTTTGGTTTCAGTCACCAGACTTTTACTTCGTATGCGCTTAACTCATCTCCCTTTTAGTTGTGGGGTTGAGGGTCTCTGAGGTGTAAACCGGTTGTTTCGGGGACATCATTAAAATTGAATGATTTTTGAAGTACTCCTGTGGAAGCCAAAAAGGCCGCAAGCTGAATCTTGCGGCCTTTTTGGCTTTTTGGGTGTAGCTTTTGAGGTGATTTAATCTTCGAAGGCCATCTTTGTCTGCCACTCTTTCCAGACGTTGCCGACCAGGTCGGGGCCGGGTTTGAGGGTGGGTTTGCCGGGTTTCCAGCCTGCCGGCGTGGCTTCGGTGCCTTTGCTCTTACGGACATGTTGGAAGGCTTGGAGTTGGCGGATAGTTTCGTTGAAATTGCGGCCGACGGGCGGCATCAGGACTTCGTAGCCCTGGATTATGCCATCGGGGTCGATAATGAAGCGGCCTCGGTTTTCAACGCCGGCTTCTTCGTTAAAGACGCCGTAGAGTCGACCGATCTTGCCGCTGGCATCGGAGAGCATCGGGAAGGGGACGCCGCCGTCTACCATTTTGGAGAGTTCGTTATCATTCCACATCTTGTGGACAAAAACCGAGTCGATACTCATCGAAAGGACTTCAACTCCGAGTTTCTGGATTTCGGAATATTTTTCGGCAACTGCCGAAATTTCGGTGGCTCAGACAAAGGTGAAATCACCCGGATACAGGCAGAGCAGAACCCATTTACCGAAGTAATTTGAGAGTTTAACATCAATGAATTTTCCCTGCTGATAGCCGGGGGCCGAGAAATCGGGTGCTTTTTGACCAACTTGAATCATCGGTTTGATCTCCTTTGGGGTAGAGTTTGGATCAGTTTCAGGTTTTTCAGTCAGATTTTGGGTTTCATCAACCGGCCCGCCGCCCGGACGGGTGCAGCCGACAGCCATCTTTTCAGCCATAAAATACCTCCTTTGATGGCGTCGTAAAAAGTTCCGATATCCTGCGTTGTTGCGTTTTTCCAGACACTCGACATACTGTTTGTATGGTCTCGCGCCTGGAAAACCACAACAACTTGTCTATCGAAATTTTACTTAGCCATCCTGTGACTTTTACGAATGCATCTCCTGTTGTTAAAGTTTTTTCTTCTCAAACAGATAGAACATCACCAGCGTGATGAGGGCAAAAACAACGATTACCAGCCAATGGCTGATACCCAGCGCCTGGGGCAGGGTGAGTTTGCCGTAGTTTCCTAAAGTTATGACCTTGGCTTTCATGAAGGGGTAGGTTTCGGCATAGAGAGCGGCTCCGCAGAGCATGCCGAAGATTCCCCAAAGGCCGTCGAGACGGCCCTCTCCGACGGCGCCGACGGCGGTACCGGGACAGTAGCCCAACAGGCCCCAACCGATGCCGAAAAGAGAGCCGCCCAGGAGTTGGCCGCCGATTGAGGTGCCTTTGATGCTCATTTTAATCAGCCCGGCATCTTTTAAAAGGTAGAGACCGATGGCGGAAACGATGATCGAGCTGAGCATGAATTTAAAGATGGTCATATCGATAAAGCGCATCGCTCCAATCTGTTTATCATAGCGCAAAACCTGGGCTTTCTGCAAAAGAATGCCAAAGAGGATGCCGGTTATCAGGCCATAACCGAGACTCATGATCGACCTCCTCTGCCGCGATAGATGAGATTGGCAATAACGGCGCCGACGAGAAAGAATCCGGCCAGCGAGATAAAACCGCTGGTTGAAAGTTGAGCCAGACCGCTCAACCCATGACCGCTGGGTCAGCCGCCGGCCAGACGGGCGCCAAAGAGAGCGATAACCCCGCCGAAAAAGGCCGTTACGCCACGCTTGACCGGGCTCGGGCCGAAGCGCTTTCGCCACATGTCGGGCACCAGCTGAATCTTGAAATCACCCGAGAGCCGGGACGAGATGAAGGCTCCGAGCAGAGCCCCGATGACAAACATCAACTGCCAGTCGGGTAGGGAGCTGGCCCCGTATTTTCCCTTTTTTGCCGTAAAGTAGGCATTGGCTGAAGTGTCGATACCAATACTCTCTTCGACGACCGCCGCAACCCGGACAAATGTGGTTGAGGTGCCGAAGAACTTACCACTGATCCAGACTGATAAAATCAGTAAGATTCCGGCTAAGGCTCCGGCCAGATAGGGATTCCAGGTTCGTTTAAACATCTAATGTTTCACTAATCCAGTTCGGGCTTTGGTGTTTTGTCGGTCGGTTTGGGCAGAATCGGATGCTCTACCAGCGGCTGTTTTCCGGTTGTGGCCTTGAGAAAGGCGACGACGTTGTCGATTTCATCTTTTTTGAGCACGGTTTCGAGTTGAGCTGAACTCATAACCACGACCGCCGCTTTCAGGCCCCAGACTTTACCGGAGTGAAAGTAAGGCAAGGTCAACTCGATGTTGCGCAACGAGGGTGATTTGAAGACAAATTCATCACTCATGATTTTAGTGACCAGATAACGGCCTTTGTCACCGGCAACGATGCGGCTGACCGGAGCGTTAATCACGCCGAAACTATAGTAGTCATCGCCGCCCATATTGATGCCGCCGTGACAGTCGGCGCAACCGTTATTAATAAAACTGGCGAGACCTTTTTTCTCGCTTTCGTTAAGCGCTCCGGCGTCACCTTTGAGGAAGAGATCAAAGGGGGAGTCCGGTGTGTTCAGGGTTGCTTCAAAAACCTCAATGGCTTTGGCCATATTGTCGAACGTGACCGGGTCGGATTCACCGGGGAAGGCTTTTTTGAAGAGTTCAATATATTCCGGCATACTTTTCAAGGTTTTGACTACCATTTCCGGTTTATTGTTCATTTCGACACTGGCTTGAACCGGGCCTTTGGCTTGTTCGGCCAGATCTTTGGCCCGGCCATCCCAGAATTGGGCTACATTATAGACTGAGTTGTAGACGGTCGGCGCGTTACGCGGTCCTTTGCGCCAGCCGTGACCGGTTGAGGTCTCCTGAAAATCGGCTCCACCGAGGCCGACATTATGGCAGGTGTTGCAGCTGATCAAGGCACTTTTTGAGAGGCGGGGTTCAAAATAGAGGATTTTGCCAAGCTCGACTTTGGCAGGTGTTGCCGGATTGCCCTCAAGAACCGGAGCGGTAGCCGGGATCGGCTTGAAATACTCCTGGGCATCGGTCATCAGCTGATCCTTGGCCAATGCCATATTTGAGATTATGAAAATGAGTCCTAAGGTTATGAGGCTGAATGATAACGTTTTCTTCATGTTAGTTCTCCTTAGATGTCGTTATGAAAGGTTATGTAAATAGGGCATACTTAATTCAATATACACTTGATGTTGTGGAAAGTCAAAAAGACACCAGAGCTGTAAAAATCGTATTTTTTTGTTGACTTCATGGGGACTCTAGTGAAATATGGGGTCTGTGCTGAACGGTTTATAAGATAATGATTATCCTTTTAATGCTATCTTTGTCAAGCTGTTTTTAATTAGTGCCTTACAGGTTGTTTTCTTGTTTTTCAACAAGCAACAAGAAAATGTTCTGATAAGAGCACTTATTTGCGGGCCTTGTAGTAACTTTTGGGTTGCGGGAGTAATTCCCGCATTAGATTTAGGGAGAGTTTTTGTTATGTCTGAAATTTCTTTGGTTGAAGAGCATGTAGAGCAACGTTTAAATAAAAATCTGGAGATCCGAAGCCGGCGTCAGCAAGAGAATCTGGTCTGGCTTCGGGCCAATATGAATCCTTACTTTTTTCTGACTATGGAAGAGTATCATGATGCGATTGATCTGTTGGTTGCCGGTCTTGATACGTTGGGTTTGAATCGGCATCTACTGCTTGCCGATCGTGAGGAGTTGCGGATTACGGCCGGGTTAAATCAGGCCGGCTCGATCTATGAAACATTGACTCGGTTGCAGCAAAAACCGACTTATGCTGAAATTACGCACTCTTATGGAAGTCTGCCCGGCAGTGAGGCGGTGCTTGAGATCCAGCGTTATGAATTTAAGCAGGTTTCCAGTCGTGAGGTGCGGGCGGCCCAAGATGTAAAACTGCCGCGCGGCCTTTTAAAAAAGGTAGAGTCGGCGTTGCGTCAGCTCTATCCAGGGTTCAATTTTTCCAAACTGCATTCCGGGCTGACTCTTTTGGCCGTTAATAATGCTGATTATATTAAAGTGTCGCCGCCGGAACGACTGGCCCGGTTGCTCTGGCTCTATCAGCAGGGGTGTCGCTATGACGGTCTCTATTTTGCGGTGGAAGAGGGGGTCGATGTCTGTGATCATCTTGAGACCCGGATCCTGTTTTCCGTCGGCAATCCTCCCGGCCAAGGGTTTCTTGAACAGGTGCTGGAGGTTTTTCACCGGCTTGGCGGGCGGGTTAGTCGGGCCTATTGTCTTGAAATTGCGACCGGCGTTAATCCTCATTTTCTGGGCACTTTTTATCTCGAAAAAAGCTCTCTTTTGAAGCCTGAGTTCTATCAGCATCTTAAACAAGAGCTCTATAATACCCAGATTTTAACCAATAAAGGGAGTCTTTATCACCAGTATGTGTTGGGCAATCTGGCCGACAGTCAGGAACTTCTGCTGATTAATGCGATGGTCGCTTTTAGCCATACCAACCTGGCCCACAGTCAACCGGATGTCTATGACTTGAGTGAGGTTCGCCGCGCTTTTCATACGAGTCCGGAGATTGCCCTGGCTTTGGTTGAATTTTTTCGTGCCCGCTTTTCACCTGAGTTAGATGATCGCGAGGCGGAGTGCCGTCGGTTGCAGGAGAAGGTTGAAAAAATGATTACCGGCTACAATACCGGTCATCGACATTTTGATGATCTGCGCCGAACTATTTTTGCTGCGGCTCTTCTGCTGGTTCGTTATACTTTGAAAAGTAACTTTTTCGTGCCTGAGAAACACGCTCTCGCCTTTCGTCTCGATCCGGCTTATCTGCAAGAACTGGCGGCCGAGTTTACAGCCGACTTCCCGGCTGGTAACCCGCCTTTTCGTATCACCTTTTTTTATGGCCGTTACGGTGCCGGTTACCATGTTGGTTTTTCCGATATTGCCCGTGGCGGATGGCGTACCATTTCCTGCTCAACGACGGATGATTTTTTTGCCACAGCCGCCAGTATGCTGCGTGAGGTCTACGTTCTGGCCCATACCCAGCATCTGAAAAATAAGGATATTTATGAAGGCGGCTCGAAGATGGTGGTCGTTCACGATGTCAGTGATCTTAGTGATAAATCGGCCCGCTTGCAGAGTCTCTACAAGTTGCAGTACGGTTTTATTAATGCCTTTTTTGATCTCTATGTGACCGATAGTGAGGGGCGGGCGAAAAACCCGCTGGTTGTTGATTACTATGTTGAGGAGGAGCCGATTGAGCTGGGCCCGGATGAAAATATGCATGATCCGATGATTGAGCTGATCGCCAAACAGTCACAAAAGCGCGGCTACATTCTTGGGAGCGGCGTAATTTCGAGTAAGGCGGTAGGGATCAATCACAAAGAGTACGGGGTCACCTCTTTAGGCGTTATCACATTTGCCGAGATTACTATGGCCGAGCTTGGTATTGATATGCAGCGCGACGCTTTCAGTGTCAAACTGACCGGCGGGCCGAATGGTGATGTTGCCGGAAACGCAATGCGTCTGCTCCTGGAGCGCTCCCCGCAAGTGAAAATTGTTTTGATCGTGGCCGGTTCGGGGGTGCTTTTTGATCCTGACGGTCTTGATCATGAAGAGCTTGGGCGCATCATTTTGAAAGAGAATATCGACGCTTTTGTCCCGGAAAAACTAAATCCCGGTGGTTTTCTGCTGCTCAGTCGTGAGCGCCGCCGGGAGGGGCTTGCCGAACTCTATAAACGGCTGGCTCGAGGGGTTGACGGGGTCAGTGAAGAGTGGGTTACGGCCGATGAATTTCATCGTGAGTTTGACCATGCGATCTTTGCCGTGCCTGCCGATCTCTTTATTCCGGCCGGGGGGCGGCCGGAGACGGTTGATATTAATAACTGGGAGAATTTCTTTGCGGACGACGGCAGCCCGACCTGTCGGGCGATTGTCGAAGGGGCAAACTCTTTTATTACCCCGGCGGCCCGGGAAAAACTTCAGGAGAGAGGGATTGTTGTTATCCGCGACGCCGCCGCTAATAAGTGTGGCGTAATCTCCTCTTCCTACGAGATTATTGCCAATCTGGTGCTTTCGGAACGGGAATTTATTAAAAATAAGGATGAGTATGTCAGTGATGTTCTGAAAATTTTGGAAAAACGCGCCGCCGACGAAGCTCATTTGATTTTCCGCCGCCGTCGCCAGAGCGGTAATCAGCAATCTTATACCATGATCGCGAACAATCTAAGTATGGAGATAAACCATAATTACACTCGTCTGTTTAACTATTTTCAGGAACATGCTGAACTTCTCGATACGCCGCCCATGCGTCGGGTCGTGAAATCGCATCTCCCGCAATTTCTCCGGCAATCCCGATATCTGGCGCGGCTCCCGCAGCGTCTGCCGCTAAAATACCTGGCCGCGATGGTCGCCGCTGAGCTCGCCGCGAGAATGGTCTACGATGATGACTGGGGCAGCGATTTTGGCGTCGATCTGGCGGCTTATGTTAAACGGAAGTTTAAGTAAATCCCATGTTTGATCTGCCGAGATTGGGGTCATTGCTGGTACAAGGTGCGTCAGCACCCCAGCTTTGACCCCGTTTATGAGGGCGAAGCAAAGCAAGTTGGATTTCTCGAACGTCTTAAATTGAGGCACAAAAATACTTATGCATAATAAAAAAATATTATTACTTTCTATCTCTCTGGTTCT
>JAUVDU010000250.1 GCA_030595135.1 Deltaproteobacteria bacterium
CCCATGCCGCCCAGGTAAACCATGACCAGGGCTTCGGTCGATTTTAAAAGGTCAAATGATTTCGGATTGATATAGCCGATGGTATGGGCATAGAGGCCGCCGGCGATGCCCGCCAGTCCGGAAGATATCATGAAGGTGACAAGTTTGATGCGGTTGGTGTTGACACTCATGATCTCGGCCGCAACTTCGTCTTGACGGATCGCCTCAACTCCCTTGCCGTAGGTTGAACTCATGTAGCGGCGGATAATCAGGACTGAAAGTACCATAAAGACAAAAACCCAGAGTATCATCCAGGGAATTTCGGCGCACTCCTCCATGGCGAAGATGACCCGTCGCATACCCATGAAACCGCGGGCTCCGCCGATGGTGTCAATATTGATAATCGTCGAAATAATTATATAGTTGGCGGCAATGGTGATGATCGCCAGATAATCGTCACGCGTGCGAAATGAGGGGAGAGCCACGAGCAGACCGGTAAAGGCTGCGGCGATGCCGCCGCAGATTAAAACCAGGGGAAAACCGTAAGCCGCCAGTTCCGGCGGCAACAGCGGGGCGCCAAAGACCTTGCTCTTAGTGAAGAGGGCGACGGAGATAATTGAAGAAACATAAGCCCCGACCGCGATAAAACCGGCATGGCCGCAAGAGAATTCTCCCATATTGCCGTTAACCAGGTTAAGGCTTGTCGAGGTGATGATATTGATGCCCATAAAGAGGATGATCGTCTGGATATAGAGGTCGATTACTTCAAACCAGGCCAAACCCATCAGCGTGGACAAAAGAACAATAAGTAAAATCGGGACGTTAAAACGTTTCATTTATTAAATTTTTGTGGTTTGCGGGACACCAAAGAGCCCGGTTGGTTTAATTGTCAGGATCAGCAGAAGTATGGAGAAGGCGATCAAATCCCGGTAAGATGAAGGGAAGAAGGCGACGACCATGATCTCGATGGTGCCGAGAATAAAGCCGCCGGCAAAAGCCCCACGGATATCACCAATGCCGCCGACAACGGCGGCGATAAAAGCCTTCCAGCCGATCGACATACCCATGTAGGGATCTAAGATCGGGTATGAGAGGGCAAAAAGAATACCCGCCAGACCCGCCATTGAGGAGCCCAGGACAAAAGTAAAGACAATTACCGTATCGATCGGAATACCCATCAGGGGAACCGCGAATTTGTCATACGAGATGGCCCGCATGGCCATTCCGACCTTAGTTTTGGTGATAATGAAATGGAGCACGACAAAACTTAAAATTGAAGTCAGGATAACTCCGATTTTAAGGTTGGTGACATAGACGGAGCCGAATTTATAGACGACTTTGTCGATCAGCTCCGGGAATTTTTTGCGGCTGGCCCCGAGCACCAGGAGGTTACCGTTCTCCAAAATTAATCCGGCCATTAAGGCCGTGATTACGACATAGAGACGGTTGGCACCTTTGCGGCGTAAAGGACGGTAAGCGATACGTTCCAGCGTGACCCCGACCAGAGAGGTTAAAACCATGGTCAAAGGGATAGTTAAAGCCAGAACTGCCCAGCCGGGGAGAAAGGCAGGCATGCCATATTTCCCGAGTAGAGCGCTGGAGATAAAAAAGGCGATATAGGCGCCGACCATAACAATGTCGCCATGCGCGAAATTGATCAGGCGCAAGACGCCGTAGACCAGCGTATAGCCCAGAGCAATCAGGGAGTAAAAACTGCCCCATTGGAGGGCGTTTAATAAATTTTGTAATAGGGTCTCAAACACGGGAAGAATTAATTTGCAGGGTTTGGGGTTAGACTCTCATTCAACAAGTTAAGTTGTTTGGGAAAGCCACTTTGCTTTTAAGTCTCAGAGGGTAGCGGCGTACTTCGCTTCGCCCCCATAAATGGGGTCAAAGCTGGGGTGCTGACGCACCTTGTACCAGCAATGACCCCTCCCGAGATTGGGCGGGGTCATTGCTTAACCCTTTAACTTTTCAAACTCTTTAACTTGCTTTTAAGTCACGGACAGACGGATTTGGTGAAAACGAACTCGCCTTTTTCATTGATCCGGACAACCACGGCGCATTTGATCGGGTCGCCTTGGGCGTCAAGTTTCATGTCGCCGGTGATGCCGGCAAAACTTTTGATGTTAGCCATGGCTTCGCGAACCGATTTACGATCTTTGCGTAATTTGCCGCTCAGGTTGCCGCTCTCCTGGATAGCCTGAAGTACGAGTCGGGTGGCATCCCAAGTCAGGGCTGCAACATCATCCGGAACATAGCCGTATTTGGCCTGATAGCGGTCGATAAACTCTTTGGTTGCGCCTTTGGCTCCAGCGGCGGCATAATGCGTGGAGAAGAAGTGGCCGATGCAGTCGTCGCCGCACAGGGTCATAAGCTCGGCTGAGCCCCAGGCGTCAGAGCCCATAAAAGGGCCCTTCCAACCCAAATCATGGGCCTGTTTGACGGTCAGGGCAACTTCGTTGTAGTTGTTGGGGAGGAAGATAAAATCGGGTTTGGCGGCGATGATCTTGGTCAGCTGAGCACTGAAATCCTGATCTTTGTCACCATAGCTTTCAAAACCAACGACCGAGCCGCTGCCATTTTTCTTTTCAAAGTCAGCTTTGAAAATTTCGGCCAGGCCTTTACTGTAATCATTGGCCAAAGCATAGAGAACGGCGGCTGTTTTGGCTTTAAACTGTTCCATAGCGAAATCAACGGCAACCGGTCCCTGGAAAGGATCAAGGAAGGCGGCGCGAAAGACGAAAGGACGATCCAGTGTGGTATCGGGATTAGTCGACCAGGGCGAGACCATGACGGTTTCGTTCAAGTCACATATTTCACCGGCCGGTACCGCTTGTTTACTTGAGTTCGGGCCGATAATAGCCAGTACCTTGTTACGGTCGATCAGTTTCTGGGCGACGGCGACGGCGGACTCGGCTTTAGATTCGTTATCTTCATAGACGAACTCAAGTTCATATTTTTTATCGCCTACCTGCAAACCGCCCTGACCGTTAATGTCGGCTTTGAGCATCTCAGCGGCAAATTTTGATGATTCGCCAACCTTGGGAATCTCGCCAGTCATGGGGATGTTAAAACCGATCTTGATGGTCTTCTCGGCGGCCAAGCCGCTGCCGATCATCGTACAGCTAAAAATTAGAGCCAGAATCAGGGTTGAAATCTTCTTCATTACGGTCTCCTCCAAGTAGAAACGATAAACTAGCTAATATTGTAAGGGCACCCGCACTATCAGTTTGTTACTTCATCGTCAAGCTTTTTAATGAGCTTCTCTTAAATATAAGCTTGCCCTTTTTTTCACGGTCTGATAGGGGCGTGGGATATCAAGGGTTTTACTTGGGTTTGTACTACTTAATTTATGCTGTTTTGCGTGAGGTTTTTGACATGGCTCGTTTCAAAGTTTTGATTTCCGACAATCTGGCTCCTGAAGGGGTGGAAATACTTGAGGCTGACAGTGCTATCGCTGTTGATGTCAAGGTGGGTATAGATAGTTCCGAATTGAAGAAGATAATTGGCAATTATGATGCAATTATCACGCGCAGTGGTACCAGTATTACGGCCGATTTGATTGAAAATCCGGGACGTTTAAGGATTGTCGGTCGGGCCGGGGTCGGACTTGATAATGTCGATATTGAAGCTGCCAGTATCAAGGGGATTATTGTTATGAATGCCCCGACCGGCAATACGATTGCGGCTACCGAACTTACGATCGGCATGATGCTGTCGGCTTGCCGCAAGATTCCGGCGGCCAATATCTCCTTGAAGAATAAGGAGTGGAACCGCAAGAAGTATATGGGTATCCAGCTCTATGGTAAAACTTTGGGGATTGTCGGGCTT
>JAUVDU010000095.1 GCA_030595135.1 Deltaproteobacteria bacterium
CTCCGGTTGAGATGATTTTGGAGGAGTTGTAATGGGAGAAGTGAGTAAAGAAGTAGACATTGAGGTGGCGGTCGCTACCGAACCTTTTTTGGTGGCTGAGCTCTATGCTCAATTTATAGAAAAGGAGAGCGATGCCACCGGTACCGTAGTCATGCACCATGGGCGGGTTAAATATCCGGGTAAAGTGCTGCCCGATTTTCGCGTGGTCAGTCTTGATGCTTTAGTTGGTGATGTTTGCGAGGGGTTGCGCACGATCGGGGTTGATGCGGCCTGGAATTTTTCACTCCACCGCATCTTTATCCTGCATCGCCTGGGAACTGTCGAACGAGGGGGTGACGTTTTGCTGGTTATTTGTTCCGCCGCAACCCGCAGAGATGCCTTTTCGGCCTGTGCCTGGATTGTCGATGAGGTGAAAAAAGAGCAGCTTATAGCCCTGCGCGAACTACCTTTTTAGTGCCTGACCGAAAACCGCCAATTTCCTCGATTGCAGCGTTAGGCTCAAATTTTAATCCTCGGAATACCTAGTGTATGCCTGCGGTTAAAATCATCGCCTGCCTTGCACTCAAGAAAATTGTCAGGTTTTCGGTCAGGCACTAATTAGAAAACACCCAGTTGGCAGGGTGATATCTTGATCTTGAGGGTCTCGCAGGCTGCAGTAATTTCAGTTTTTTTAAGGTTGAAACGGTCGGCTATTTGCCAGGCTTCAAGGCATGGCAGACTCTGATCTTTAAGGGCGTTGTTCAATGCTTCCTGGAGTTCTTGACTCGGGGGTGATTTAGCTTCAGTAAACTCTTTTTTACGGCTATGACCAAAAAGTCCGAGTTGGCATCCGCTCAGGCGGATCTCCAGAAGGTCGGCGGCCCGGCCAACCTCGGCCGGGGAAAAACCAGTTTCTAACGCCAGTTGATGGGCTTTGGTGCAGCTCAAACGTTGGTTCTCCGCAACCTTGATCACTTTCTGCTTTAACTCTTCGGGGATGGTTGCGTCGCTGTGTTTTGCGGCATAGTTGCCGGTGTCTAGGTGAGTCATCAGTCGGTTTTCCTTGTTTCCTGTGTTTTAGTTTTTTTGCCGGTTTCTGAGTTTAGTTTATCCGTTTTTTTTGGGCCGGCCACCTGGCAGGCGGGTTTCATTCAAGTCGCAATGCCCATTCTGGGCAGGATGTGGGCCTGGAGAAGATACCAGGCAATGACGATGCCTAAAACGATCAGCAGCTCTTTCATAATTTTTTACCTCCTATATGTTATTAAGAGCCTAATCGACTCTATAGATATCAATCTTCTTTCTGCCCCATTCAAGGGCTCGGTTATGAGAATCGAAAAAAAGGTCAAGCCTTTTGGCTCCTTTGATAGCCGAGCCGCGATCTTCAACTACGCCATAGCCGTACCCGGGAATGTAGAAGCGGGTGCCGAAAGGGTGATAGCGGGTATCGGCCGCTAAGGTTCCGTCTTGGGTGAACCAGAGCCAGGGGAAGAAAAGATACCAGGGCCGCTGCAAAAGTCCGGGATTGGGTTCCCTGGGTACGGAGCCGTTGGCGGTCAGTCCGCTGTACTCCCGTCCCCGGTTTTTCCCGGTTGTAATATAGCGGTTCCAGAAATCAAGTTTGAGAAACTTCCAGCTCCCTCTCTCCCATCCGCAACATTGGCCGCAGCCGCAATAGGCCGTGGTCTCTACCTTGATTGCCTTGCCGTGGCTGCTGCAACCGCAGAGAGTGAACAGAATCAGGATGACGATGATCCATTGATAGTTTCTGTTTATGGTGCTAGTGTCGGTTTTGCAATACATGATTGTTGATATACATGAACTATTAAGGAGATTGTTAAATGAATTTTATAAAAAAGTTAGAACTTATCCAGAAAAAAAACAGCTCACTGCTCTGTGTTGGGCTGGATCCGTCGTTGGAACGTCTGCCGGAGTCATGTCGCACACAACCGCAGCCTTTTTTGGCTTTTAATCAAGCTTTGATCGATGCGACGGCTGATCTTGTTTGTGCCTATAAGCCTCAAATTGCACACTATGCGGCGGTTGGGGCCGAGATGGAACTTTTGGCAACGATCAACTATATTCATGATAATTATCCTGATATTCCGGTAATTCTTGATGCCAAGCGGGGTGATATCGGTAGTACGGCGGAAAAATATGCCGTCGAAGCCTTTATACGATATCAGGCCGATGCGGTTACTGTCAATCCCTATCTTGGTGGAGATTCACTTGAACCTTTTCTCAAATATAGGGAAAAGGGGGTGGTTATCCTCTGTCGTACCTCAAATCCCGGGGGCAGCGACTTGCAAGGGCTTGAGATTGACGGTGAACCGCTTTATCTCAAGCTTGCTGAATTGGCGGCCGTTTCCTGGAATGAAAATCGCAATATTTTGTTGGTCGTGGGTGCAACCTGGCCGACCGAACTCGCCCGAGTGCGGGAGAAGGTTGGTGATATCCCCTTGCTGGTGCCCGGAATTGGGGCGCAAGGGGGCGATTTAGCGGCGGTAATGCAGGTTGGCCTGGATAGTCATAGGGCGGGACTGGTGATTAATTCATCCCGCGGTATTATCTATGCCGATTCAGGGGATGGTTTTGCCGAGGCGGCTCGACAGGCTGCGCTGGAGTTGCGGGACGCGATCAACAGCCATCGTTGAGAGTTGATTTTTCTTGAAAACTTTTTCTTGACAAAGCTGCGACTGGATGTTAAATAAGACAAAGAAGATAGTGTTACTCGTTTTTCATGAGTCATTTAAATCATATTCTAAAAAGGAGATTTATTATGTGTATAGAGATTAAACAACAGTGTATCGGTGGTCATCAAAGTGCTCAATTCAGCAATCTTGACAATGTTTTGCCGGCTGCAGTGATCAATAAAGTTTATTGTCCTGAATGTCAGGAAAAACCGGAGTTTGATGTTGCCACCATGCTTGAAGATAATGGCTGGTTGATTGATTACGATATGGAACTTGCCGTCTATCTCCTCGACAAGCATGGTATTGAGAAAGAGTTGGTTACGCCGGAATACCTTTTTGATAGCCGCTATTCAACCTGGCAGGGAATGTCGCCGACCGATATGGCGGAAAGTATTCGTGAACGTCAGGAGATTATAGCTCTGGCCAAGGTCGATAAGAAAAAATATTTCGAGACCATGAAGAGCTGGAGTATTGACCGAATGAAAGCTTTTACTGAGGCCGGCTGGCGCAAAGCCCAAGTTGCCTAGCTCTATTTTTTTTCCTCTCCTCCTCCCCCTTCCGGGATAAATTCCCGGGTAATGGCGGATTCAGCATGGTGCCGGATCCGCCATTATTTTTTGTAACTATTCAGGATAAATCTTGCAACCTCTTTAATACTTCATCAATTAGCCATCTCGGGGTTGAGGCGCCGGCACTGATGCCGACAGTTTTCTTGTCTGCAATCCACTCGGTTTGTAGATCCTCTGCTGTTTCAATGTGGTAAGAGGCTGGTTGTCTCTCCTCGCAGAGTTCATGCAAGCGGTTGGTGTTGGCACTGTTGCGGCCTCCGATAATGAGCATGCAATCACATTTTTTCGCGAGCTCAAGGGCTTCACTTTGCCGGTCGCTGGTGGCTGTACAGATAGTGTTGAAACAGCGCAATTCACCTTTGATGGTCAGCAGGGACAGGACAATCTTATTGTAGAGTTGTTGTGATAGTGTGGTTTGAGCCAGAAGGGCAATGCGGGAAGTTTTGCGTTTTGTGAAAAACTCGGCCGGAATGTCGGCTGGCTTGGAGATAACCAAGGTTCGTTGCGGATCTCCGTAGCTGATAAGACCGGCAACCTCGGGATGGTCGAGCTCCCCAAGAATAAGGACTTGGTAGCCGGTTTCACTCATCTCTTCGACAATTTCCTGGGCTCGCCGGACAAAGGGGCAGGTGGCGTCGATTACGGTTAGATTTGGTCGTTGTTCCAGCTCTTGGGCAAGTTGTTTGGTGATGCCATGAGACCTGATGATGACAACTCCCTGTCCCAGTTCGTTAATATCGCCAACCTGTTTGATGCCTAATGTGGCCAGTTGATTAACTACTTGGGGGTTGTGAATGATCGGGCCTAATGTGCGGATCTGGAGGCCGGGATATTTATCGGGGGCTTTATTGGCTAGATTGACGGCTCGTTTGACGCCGAAACAGAATCCGGCGGTTTTGGCAATTTCGACCTGCATCTTTTTAACCATTAAAGCGAGCCTTGTAGAGTTCTATAATGCGTTGGCTGACACCTTCAATATCCAGGTCAGCAGTGTCAATAAAAATCGCATCGTCAGCTTTGCGCAGAGGGGCTTCGGAGCGGGAACTGTCGGCCTGGTCGCGATTGGCAATGGCTTCAGTGACACTTTTCAGGTCTACTTCAGCATTTAGTTTCTGTTCTGCAAAGCGGCGTCGGGCCCGGGTGCTAAGATCTGCATCGAGGTAAATCTTAAGGTCAGCATGAGGGAAGATGACGGTTCCGGCATCACGGCCATCGATAATGGCGTGGTTGTGTTGGGCGGCCGCTCTTTGTAGAGGAAGCAGAGCCTTTCTGACGCAAGCGAGACTTGAGACGGCTGATGCGAGAGCGTCAATCTCGGGGCTGCGGATGGTGCTGGTAACCTCTTGTTCATTGCAGAAGACCAGATTATTTTTACCTGCTGCCTGAAAGCGGATCTTGAGGTTTTGCAGAAGTGACGGCAAGGCGCTCTCGCTGGTTACATCTAGCCCGGCTTCTCGGGCCGCCCAGGCGACACAACGATACATGGCTCCGGTATCGATGTAACTTAAGTTAAGCTGGGCAGCAATCTTTTTACTGACCGTACTCTTACCCGCCCCCGAGGGGCCGTCAATAGTAATGATAAAATTTTTGTTAGACTTCTGCATATCAGTTTTCATGTTTTACAAAAAGTTAAGATTTGATGGCGCAGTAAAAGCTTCAGATTCGAGGCGCGCAAGACCTGAGGAATGAGGCGTACGTTAGTACGTCGCAGTGACGAAGGTTGCAGCGCAACGAAGAAGGTGGAGTTTTTACTGTGCCATCATGATTTGACACGTTCCATATACTCACCTGTGCGAGTGTCGATTCTCAGGCGGTCACCGGGGTTGATGAAGAGCGGGACATTTATGCGAGCCCCGGTTTCGACGGTGACCGGCTTGGTTACGCTGCTGGCGGTATCACCTTTGAGGCCGGGTTCGGCTTCGGTCACTTCGAGGGTGACAAAGGTCGGCAGCTCCAGATTAATGACCCGGCCTTTGTAAAATAGAACCGTGACAACACTGTTTTCCTGGAGGAAATCCTTGGCGTCGCCGACAATCTCGGCGGTCAATGCAGTTTGCTCATAAGTGTCATTGTCCATGAAATGGAAGTCGCCGTCAGTATAGAGGTATTGCATCTCTTTCTCTTCGATATCCGGTTTTCCGACTTTTTCTCCAGAGCGAAAGGTACGGTCAACGACATTGCCATTGAGCAGATTTTTCAGTTTAGTGCGGACAAAGGCACCGCCCTTGCCGGGTTTTACATGTTGAAAATTTACCATAATAAAAGGTTCATCATTGATTTCAATCCGCAAACCACGGCGAAAATCAGGGGTAGAATACATAATCTTTTCCTTACTTTTAAATAGAGTTTTTGTTGAAGTTACGCGATAATCATCTTGGTTAAACTTTTGTCGATGGTTGTAAGTTTTTCGGCTCCCTGATCACTGAGGTAGACCATGTCTTCAATCCTGATCCCCCAGCGGTTGGGGAAATAGCAACCCGGTTCAATCGTAAAAACCATACCTGGTTCCAGCTTTCCCGCCGGTGAGTGTTGTGAGATTGAAGGGGCTTCATGGATTTCCAGGCCAACGCCATGCCCGGTTCCGTGGCTGAACCATTGTTCAAGCTCGGCTTCAGCCAGTACCCTTCGAACCTGATGGTCAAGCTCTTGGGCGGTTATATTGTTTTCTAAGGCCTTTAGTCCTTGACCTTGAGCTTTGAGAAGGGCTTTGTAGACTCGTTGCACTTCTTGATCGGGTTCTTCGAGAAAGAAGGTGCAGGTTTGGTCGCTGTGGTAGCCCTGGTAACAGGCACCAAAATCTATGGTAACGATATCTCCGTGATTGATGATACGTTCTGAAGCAACTCCGTGCGGCAGGGCCGAGCGGGGGCCGCTGGCGATAATCAAAGGAAATGCTGCTTTTTCGCCGCCGGCCAGGCGGATTTGATACTCCATTTCGGCGGCCAGGTTACGTTCGCAAATGCCGGGGCGGAGCTGCGATAAACTTGTCTGTAGAGCTTTTTCAGCGATGGCAACAGCTTTACGTAAGAGTGCAATCTCCTTTTCGTCTTTATGCCGTCGCGGCCTTGAAATAGTGGAAGCCACGGCAACCGGTTCTTTGCCGCCCAGGCTCCGGCGTAGTTTAAGCCAGGTTCCGGCGCTTAAATTTACTTCATCAATGCCCAGTTTTAATATTTTAGGGTTTTCATTAATATGCTGACAAAGGTCATCTAAAGATTTTATCCGAATCAGCTCAAGAGATGCCGGAATCTCAGCTGTG
>JAUVDU010000094.1 GCA_030595135.1 Deltaproteobacteria bacterium
CATTATGCGGGCTGCCCGCCGTGCAGGGACGGACAGAGATAAGAAAGGTTCGACAACCGGATAGTGCTCTGATACCAGATCAATGAGTCGGTTCGCAGATGGCGTTATAAACTCGGTCGGGAATGTCGAGGGGGGATCAAATTGATAGGGAATGATCTGCGACGGAGAGCTTATGTCTTGAGCTGCATGCTGCATAAAATGCAATTATTTCAAGTGGTTAGCACCTGCGAAGCTTAGTCCAACATTGTCAATAAGTGGAAAACTTCCATGATATCACTAGCAATAGATGTTGTAATTTTCCACTTATTTTGATATACAAGAAGAAACATAGAAAAATATTTCTTCTTATTACATTTCTATTTTCACTTTATAATAATCAATATATATACGGATACAAGATGAAAAGTCAATCTAAATTTCGCCCCAATCCAGACCTTAAATTAATGGATCAGGTTCGTGAGGTTCTTCGCTATCATCATTACGCATATCGAACAGAGCAGACCTATTGCCAGTGGATATTACGCTACATCCGTTTTTATGGCGGCAACACGCATCCCCGAGAGTTAACTTTTAAAGATGTGGAGCGTTTTTTGTCCGATTTGGCAGTCAGGTGTGAGGTGTCGGCATCGACCCAGAGTCAGGCTCTTAATGCCCTGGTTTTTCTTTATCGCCATGTACTTGACCTTCCCTTTGAAGGAAAGATTCAACCGATACGCTCGAAGAAACAGCCAAATATCCCGACTGTACTCGGCACAGAGGAGATCACATTATTTTTTCGCCAGATCGAGGGAACCCATGCTTTAATGGCAAAGATACTATACGGTTCCGGTCTGCGGCTTATGGAGTGTGTACGGCTGCGAATCAATGATATAGATTTTGATCGCAAGCGAATTCGAATATTGGGAAAAGGTGATAAGTGGCGCTCCACGATTCTGGCCGAACCGATTATATTGGAGCTTTGCGCTCATGTAGAGAAAGTAAAGGCGCTGCACGAACGGGATCTTACCGAAGGATTTGGCAAAGTCTACATTCCTGCAGCTTTAGCCCGAAAATATAAAAATGCGGCAATGGAAACCGGGTGGCAATATGTGTTTCCGGGAAAGAAGCGCTCTATTGATCCCCGGTCGGGACAAGAACAAAGACATCACGTACTGGAATCAGGGTTGCAAAAGGCGGTAAAAACGGCCGCCCGCAAAGCTGGAATCGACAAACGAGTCACCTGCCATACTCTGCGCCACAGTTTCGCAACCACGATGCTGGAGAATGGGATTACTATTCGTATGCTGCAGGAACTTATGGGACATGCGGATGTTAAAACTACGGAACTCTACACCCATGTAATGGATAAAGATATCTCACGCCTCACCAGCCCGCTGGACGGGCTGGATCTGTAACTTCTTTTCTATATCAACGTTTGCAAAAAGTCATGGGCCGGCTGAACTCGAATACCGTCGGGCGTGAGATAATCTTTTTTACCGGCTGCCGTGATCTGATATGCGAGACTGTCGGGAAAACGAACCTTTAGATATTTCAACGCTTTACTGATTGCTCCATCACCCCATTTACACTCGATAAACATTATCGGTCGCTGATCTTCAACAACCACAAAATCAACTTCACGACCATCGATATCGCGAAAATAACGAAGTTCGATATCTTTACCTTCAGTATCCTCCTGAAAAGCAACCCATTTCAAGAGATGGAGGGCCACCATATTTTCAAAACAGAGGCCCGGTTCTTTGATCAGTGTCCAGTCGTAATGGTAGTGTTTCTGCGCCTTCTTGACGGCGCGAATCCGAGGAGCCCCAAAAGGTGACAGGCGAAAAACGGCGTAAAGACGTTCAAGAATATCAAGCCAGTTGGCAACCGTTTTATGGCTGACCCTGAGGTCTTCACGAAGAGCATTAATCGACAAAGGCGAGCCCACCAGTTGCGGCAAGCGCAGCATCAACAACTCAAGATTGCCGAAATCCTGCACTTTTTCTAAAGATGCAATATCATCCTCGATAATCCGTTTACGATATTCTCGCGACCAACGCCGAGCCTCGACTTTTGAAGCCGCAAAAAAAGGCTCGGGAAAGCCCCCAAGTTCTAACAAATCAAGCAGATCACTCGGCGAATGCATACCCAATTCGGCAAAGGATAAAGGATAGAGCCGTAAATAGTGATAACGCCCCTGAAGAGAATCACCTCCATAACGATATAAATCTAAGCGTGCGCTGCCGGTAACCAGTATCTTCTGTTTTTTTTGGGTGCCGTCAAATAAACCTTTGAGATAATTTCGCCAAGAACGGTATTTATGGATCTCATCAAATACCAGGAGATCAACCGGCGGCAGCTCCCGGTTAAGGATTTTTTCCCGGTGTTCGGCCACATCCCAGTTCAGGTAGCCCCGCTGGTCGGCCAGTATATCCCGAGCCAGAGTGGTTTTTCCCACCTGCCGGGGGCCACCAACAAAAACCATTTTTTTTTCAAGATCTCGGCAAACCTGATTTTTCAAATATCTCGTCAACATCGCCACTCTCCTTTTCCATCATAATACTACTTTTTTCACCACATGTCAAAAATACTCGCGATTTTTTTTGACTGAAGGTGAAAAAGAGAGCAAATGTCAACTATCCCCCATATAAGGTTCACGTTCACTTTATAAAAGTGCTTTCCCAAACCTCTTTAAATTCAGCGGTATATTTCCGGGCCAGGGAAGATGATTTAATGATTAGAAGATTTTCGCGATTCCACTTTTCGGCGGAGGCGGTCCAGTTATAAGAGCCGGTAGCCAGCGTTTTATCGTCAACGACCATAAACTTATGGTGCATGAGGCCATAGTTCTTCACCTGATACTTACGTTTTTTACTTTTTCTCGCTTTTTTGGGCAAGCCCCGGGCGTAGCGCACATCGACCCCGCGCTGGCGCAGATAAAAACCTTTCGAATAATCACTCTCTCTATTGCCATCAATTATCACTTGAATCTTGACGCCGCGTTTATGAGCCCGCAAGATTGCGGCGGAGAGGGGTCGACTGGTAAAGAAGTATAGAGCCGCGCGAATATCCCCTTTCGCACTATCGATAAGTTCTTCCAACGCCGCTTCCGCTCCGCCTTTTGGACTGAAATAGACCTCGGTCGGCGCCGCCGCCAATAATCCGGGCGAACTGAGCATGAAACCAAGTAAAACTAAAAAAATAACTTTTTTGCGAAAAAAGTGGTGAATTTTCATGATTTCCCTATTCAAGTAAATAGATTAATTCGACAATGCCAACGCTCTACCAAACTATACAGGGGTTACAACCCTGCAGGCAAGTAATTTTCATTTCTCAACCACACAACGAGCGCAAACGTTTGAGTTGAGCCGCAACATCTCTCTTTTTCCCGTAACGCAATTTAAGATAAAGTGCAGCGATTGCGACGGTTTTTTGAGCTTCTTGCGGGGACACCCGGATCAGGCGTTGAGCAAAGGCGGTCGGGGTCTCTGAAAGTTTTCGCGGTTGCCCACGCCGAGCCCAACGGCGACAATAGCGCCGGTAAAGTTTAACTTCCGGCGGCACTTTTTCAAGGACTGCAAGCTTAAGGATGACAAGCCCTAAGGAAAGAGCCAAAAAAGGCAGGCCGATGAGGGCGGCAATCCACATATTCAGATTGTGCAATCCGAGTCCGAAACGGCCGAGAAAGAGATTTTGCAGTTTTGGCCCATAGCCTAAGACCCAATAATTCCAATAAAACTCAGCCAGATCCCTATACTGACCGAGTTTTCGCAGCCAGCCGAACCCGGCGCCTTTCCGCAACGTGAAAAAAGCATCACTCTCGGGGAAGGCTGCGGCGATACCGATTTCGACCCGTTCCGGGGCCACGGCGGCAGTCGGATCGATACGCACCCAGCCTTGATCTTTGATCTGCACTTCAATCCAGGCATGAGCATTGTACTGACGAACAATCAAATAGCCGCCCAAAGGGTGTCGTTCTCCTCCAAGATAACCGCCCACAACCCGAGCCCGCAAGCCGGCGGCCCGCAACAGAAAAGCCGCAGACCCGGCATAATGTTCACAAAAACCGGCCTTGGTCTGAAAGAGAAATTCATCCACCGGGCCGCTGCCGCCCAATAATGGGGGTTCTAGGGTATAGCGAAAGGGATCTTGCCGAAAAAGATTTAAAAGCTCTTCGACCAGAGCCTCGTCCTCAAGCCCGGCCGCAGCCCAGGAACGGGCCAGCTCGAAACTGCGCGGGTTACGCGAAATTGCAGTTTGAGAAACCAGCCTCTCTGAATCGGCAAGCCTACTGTTTTCCAGCCCTTTATCAGACCATTTAAAGGTTTCGGCGGTTGTCATTTGGTAACGATAGACTTGGTGCAGCGGCCGCTTAAGCAGCACTTCTAAAGCAGTCGAAAAAGAGGTTCCGGCAGGCGCTGAAAAAGGTGGATCAAGCACCAACAGCCAAGGCTGATGATGGACTTCCAGAGTCACCGTATAAGATTGCATAGGAGTGAGAGGAACCAGGAAGGATTTTGCAATGACAGAGGATTTTTCCAGGCGGCGCCAGATTCGACCATCAAACAGAGAAAATACCGGGCCGCGCCAATAGAGTTTTTCGGGGGGCGGCAAGGGGCCGTCGAACTCGGCCCGCAAGGCGACCTTAGATGAGCGCACCAAGCGGCTGATACCGCCCATTTCAAGTTCATTCGGGAGCCCGGTAACCGCCACCCGGCGCTCTTCGGGAAAACTCCATAAAGGGCCCGGCAGCCGGGGAAAGAGGAGAAAGAGGATCAACGCCACCGGCAGGGAGGCGCTTAAAAGAATCAGGGAGGGCGTTAGATGCCGCCGGGAGAGAAAAGCTTCATCATCCAGCTCAAGAGCGGTTAAAGCCGTGGTGATCAGAAAAACCGCAAAAAACAACCAGAGAGCCGCCGCGATCTCCTGATGCGAGAAAAAATAGGCGGCCACGAGAAAATAAGTGAGCAGCAGAAGATGACGAGCATTTTTTCGCTGTTCAATCTCTAAAGGTTTAAGTGCCGCCATCAAAACCAGCAAGGCACTGCCCGAACTGCGCCCGGCCGGAAAGCCGAAAACAACGAAAAAGCCACCCAGAGCAATAATAAAGAGCAGATATTTGACTACCCGAGGCGGTTTTGGAAAACCGGCAAAAGAGCGCCCCCAACCCAACCCCAAAGCCATCACCACAACCAAGACCAACCCCCACGGCAAAACCAATAGATGCGGCAGTAGAACTGCGGTCAAAGCCGTCATCAACCAACGGCGTGAAAGTGGGGACAAAGTTTCCATCAACCACCACCATCAAAAAGCGCCAGCGCCGTCAAAACCTGGTGACGGTGTTGCGGCCCTCGACCGGGAGCGATTTCCTGGCCCGGCAGACGCAAGCCGTAATTTAACGATGCGGCCTCGGCATCCAGAACCCAGCGACAGAGCCGCGAAAGTCGGGCTTCGACGCCCGTTTCCCGCAGTTGCCACCAATCGAGTAACAACTGGTTAGCGGTGTTACCATGAAATTCCCGGGCCTGGAGTTCTCCTCCCCGAGCTAAAGCCCGCCAGTCAAGGCGACCCGGTGAATCCCCGATTCGACAGGGGCGCAGACCGACAAAATCATCATTGCCCGAAACCTGGCCATGACCGGTAAGCGGAGATTTTTCGCCGCCCTCTTGAGCGCTTACGGGCAACGGCACACCGGATTGAGCCGGTTGTGGATAGACAAGAATTTTTTGGGCCAGGCGCAAGATCGTCCAGACATAAAAAAGCCCCAAAGGCCAGGAGCTTCCCAGACGTAGCGGCGGCGCTAAAAACCAACCCCGCCGGGCGGCCGTTTTAGTGAGCGTGATATTAGTACCACTCAATGATTTAAGCTGACATCGAACCTGGGCTTGGGACTCGTCAAGCCAGCCCCATTTAAGGGCCGGTCGCAGCCGGGCCTGAGGATTTTCAAGACGCAGGCGAAAGGCCGCCGCTTCACCGGCAAAAACCGGAGCCGAAGCCGCCGCTTCAATGATTAGGCCGGAAAGATTGGCGTGCGTCAACCAGATCGCATTAATCCCGACCCCGATCAGAAGAAAAACCAGAATAAAAGCCATACTGCTGCCATAATTTGCCGCCCCGACTAAAATCAGCAGGAGAACAAGAGCAAAAAACAGCCCGGTGATAGTTGGAATAATGTAGAGGCGGCGATGTGACAGACGACAAGCCGAGCTGATTTCAGGACGCCGCCGAGCCAGCCAGGCATCAAAACGTCGCCTCAAAGAGAACGTAAAATATTTTCTCCTCTTGTACATCATCCTCCGAGGCCTCATGGCAGAGGGACGGAAGCCAGAAGCTGTTTGAGTCGCGGGGCACTCGCTGAACCGTCTGCGGCTTCCAGGCGATGACCGGCGACCGCGAAAAAAACGGCCTGAAGATCCTCAGGCCGGACAAAATCGACTCCGCCAAGCCAGGCCCAGGCCCGAGCCGCAGCCAGCAAAGCAAGGCCTGCCCGCGGTGAAAGACCGCGCTGAAAAAAACCACTTTCTCGACTGCTTT
>JAUVDU010000035.1 GCA_030595135.1 Deltaproteobacteria bacterium
AGCTGAAAAGTTCATGGTGAAGCTCTTCATCTTCGGGTCGAATCGGTCGAATCAAGAGGTTGCGGCCATCGCGAAGTTTATCGTGAAATTCATACTCGTTGGGGTAGGGGGTGATAACCAGATGCCGGGGGGCTTGAACCTCATTTTTTTTAATTTCGATGGCGGCGTGATCAATCTTGAAACTCTGCCGGCTGGTTTCTTGTAAAAAAAGTTCGAGGGTGACGATCTCCGGGCAGTCAGTGATGATGCTGGCCAGGCGCAAGAGGATTATGGCCAGATCTTCGTTTAGTTCCGGGCTGCGGCGCTGCAAGGCTCGGGCGGCGGCTGAGCGGGAGATCATGACTTGAGCCAGAAACGGGTTGAGTGGGGGGAGCATAATTGATTTTTCGGGTAAAATCTCTGCCGCTATCCCATTCAGGCTTAAGTAAAGATAGGGCCCGAATTCAATATCGGTGGCGGCCCCGGCTTTAAGCAGGAGGCCTTCGTTAAGAGGCGGATCGCTATCTGTTCCGAGGTACAGCCCATAGGTCTCTAATAGTTGTATGGAGGGTGCTCTCGGTAATGTTGTTTTCTCTTTTTTCAAGTAGGGGCCGAAGAATTCCCGGGAGTTAAGATGATTGATGCTGTATTTTTGGTGAAAGCGGGGGGTTAAGGCGGTTAGTTGATTAAGTTTATGGCGGTAGCGGCGGCTGTAGAGATAGGCATTGAGAGCCGCCGGGACACTGAAATAGACATAGATTCCCTGGCGCGCCAGGGGGGCGGCGATTCTTCGATCTTTGGGTTTGGCATTGAGCCAGGTGTAGGTTACAGCGCAGTAGTGGTGTTCAAGCTGTTTTTGTACCTGGTTGATTAATTGACGGGGGTCGAGGGTCTGGTGGGCCGCCGCCAGAATAATCAGAGCATCAAACTCTTCGGCTTCGAGGCAGGCGGCGATAGCCGCTGAGAAGGTTTCGGTATCAGTTGTACCGCCGACATCTATCGGGTTTTGAATCAGTTTATGCGGTATGATCCGACGTAGTTTTTCGGTTAACTGTTTTGATAGCGGGGTCGGTTCGATCTGGTTGAAAAGAAGATTGTCGACTGAGAAGATGGCGAGGCCGCCGGAGTTGGTGATGATGCCGAGCCGGTCACCGATCGGGATGTTGCGGCGCGAGAGGGAACGCCCTGCCAGGAGTAACTCTTTGAGATTGTCGACCGAGATGATGCCGGCCCGGCGAAAGGCGCTGTCGTAGACCGGGCCGTTACCAATTTGAGCAAAAACCCGGCGTTGCATGACCTCGTGGATTTTGGGGTGACGTCCGCTCTTAATAGCGATAATTGGTTTGATCCGTGAAACTGAGCGGCAGGCGCTGATGAATTTTTTGACATTGCGGATATTTTCCAGATAGAGCAGGATTGCGTCAACTTCCGGGTCGTTACCGACAAAGTCTATGAGGTCACCAAAATCGATATCAAGCAGCGAACCGATACTGGCTATGTGACTGAAACCGATATCAAGTTCTCCGGCAAGGTCGATGATGGTGCCGAGAACGGCTCCGCTTTGCGAAAAAAAGGCGATTTTACCGGCTGCCGGAAGTTGGGAGAAGGATGATAGGTTAAGTTGTATCGGCGGGCGCAGAATGCCGCTGGAATTGACACCGAGGATCCGGGTACCGTTTTTTTTGGCGCTGTCGGCAATTTGAATGAGGGTTTGCCGATCCCGGTCTGAGCTGATATTTTTGCTGATGGCGATGGCGGCGGTTTTGGCCAGTATTTCAGTTTTAAAGTAGGCGGGGAGTTCATGGAGTGGACAAATCAGGAAAAGCAGATCAATATCTTCATGGATCTGCTCCAGAGAGTCGACATATTTAAAACCGCTGCGCCGATTATGTTCCCGGCTGCCGACTATGTAAACAGTTCGCGGCAAGGCGGTTTGTTCAAGATTGTTCTGTAATTCATTGAACTTCAGGTCGTGACCGTCGGCGATGGTGCCGGCCACGGCAATGACCTGGGGATTAAAGAGTTTTTCGAGTTGGCTGACACTCATTTTTTGTTACCTCACTGTAACTATTCAGCTAACCCGTAATTTCAGGGGACACAATCCCGATTTCCTTCGGAGAATCAGGTTATGTCCCCAGAATTCACTGAAATCCATCAAAATTAGCTGCTTTTCTACTTACGCTGAATAGTTATACCTCATTTTAAGCCATATTTATCTAAACGGTAGCGTAGTGAACGAAAGGTCAGACCGAGGAGTTCGGCGGCTCGGGTTTTGTTGCCGTTACACTGCTTAAGGGCTTGTTCAATAAGGTCGGTTTCAAGCCGGGCTACGACATCTTCAAGGTCGAGCCCCTCTTTAGGTAATTTCGTCGTGGTGAGCTCGGTTTGAGAATTTTGTCGGACGACTGCGGGCAAGGTTGAAAGGGTAATGATTCCGTCGCCGGATTCGAGAACCACGCAGCGTTCAACAATGTTTTCCAGTTCGCGGATGTTGCCGGGATAGTCATAGTTCATCAGAGCTTGGCTGGCTTCCGGGCTGAAACCGTCGATCTCGCGGTTGTATTCGTGGCCGTACTGTTGGAGGAAGTGTTTGAGCAAAAGCGGGATATCTTCTTGACGTTGGCGCAAGGGCGGCAGGTCGATGCGGATGACGTTGAGCCGGTAGAAGAGATCCTGGCGAAATTCACCGCTGTTGACAGCGGCCTGAAGATCCCGGTTGGTTGCCGCAATAAACTGCAGATCGACACTGGTCTCTTTGGGCGTACCGACCTTTTGGAAACGTTTTTCCTGGATGACCCGCAAAAGTTTAACTTGTAGAGCGGGAGGTATTTCAGCGATTTCATCAAGAAAAAGAGTGCCTCCGTCAGCGGCTTCCAGATAGCCTACGGTGTTGCTGACAGCGCCGGTAAAAGCTCCTTTAGTGTGTCCGAAGAGCTCGCTCTCAATCAGATGTTCCGGAATTGCGGCACAGTTGACGGCGATAAATGGTTTCTCTTTGTTGGGCCCGGAGAAATGGATGGCCCGGGCCACCAGCTCTTTGCCGGTACCGGACTCGCCACAGATCAGGACATTGGTTTTGGTCGGTGCGACCTGTTTGATGATCTCATAGATAGCCATCATCGGCTGGCTTTTACCGATCAGGTTGTCAAAACCGAAACGTTTTTCAAGCTCTTGGCGTAATCTTAGATTTTCGCGTTGCAATTGTGAGTTTTTGAGGGCTTTTTCGACGGTTAATAGGATTTCGTCAACTTTGAAGGGTTTGTTGATATAGTCAAAGGCTCCATTTTTCATGGCCTCGATGACGGTTGTCGTCGAGGCGAAAGCCGTGATCATTATCGTTTCGGTGGTTGGAGTTCTTTTTTTGACTGTACGCAACAGTTCGAGGCCGCTCATTGTCGGCATTTTAAGGTCGCTGATAACCAGATCGTAATTGGTTGTTTCAAGACTGGTTACGGCAGCAAAGGCGTCAGTAAAACAGCTTACCTGGTAGCCGTCACGTAAAAGGATGATCTCAAGAAAATCACACATGCTCTGTTCATCATCAACGACCATGATGTGGATATTCCGGTTGTTGTCGGATTGCTCTTTTTTCATATTCTCCGCCATTTATATTTTAATTTTCCTCCGGGAAACAGACTTGGGCACAAGTTCCTTGGGCTCCATCTTCTCTTTTGCCGAGTTGAATATTGCCATTGTTGATATTAGTTAGTTGAAAAGTGATGTAGAGTCCGAGGCCGGTACCCGCAGCCTTGGTCGTAAAAAAAGGTTCAAAGATCTCCTTGGTAATTTCATCGTTGATGCCGGGGCCGTTGTCACAGATCATGATTTTGATCCAAGCCGGTTTGCCGTCGACAGGATCTATTTTTTCGGGTCGTTTCTCATGTGGGATCGGGTTGCTGTTTATTATGCTCTCTTTTGCCGTGCGGCTTGAAATAGTTATCTCTCCACAGTTGTCGATCGCTTCCAGGGCATTTTTCAAAAGATTCCAAAATATCTGTTCGAGCTGTTCCGGGTTGGCTTTAATCGAAAAAATATCGGTATGGTAGTTTTCGTTAAAGCGTGTATGGGGAAATTGAGAACGAAAGAGAAACACTATGTCTTGAAGCAGGGCAATGAGATTGGTGGTCGTCTGCTCTTTGCCTTCGAGGCGGGAAAATCCAAGAAAATCACTGATCAGGTGATTTAGTCGTGTACTCTCTTTGAGGATAATCTGAAGCAGTCGATGGTGGGTTTTATCTTGGGCCGGGAGATCCTTGGCGAGGATCTCAATTGAGCCGCTGATCGCGGCCAGAGGGTTTCTGATTTCATGGGCGATGCCGGCCGAAAGGCGGCCGATAGCGGCCATCTTGCGGGATGCTTGGAGGCGTTCTTCAATTTCCTTCAATTCAGTCAGATCTTGGAAGATGAGAATCCAGCCTAGGTTACGGTTGTGACTTTTCATTAAGGGCGTAAATGAGAATCCGAGGACAAGTTGTGATCCTTGGGGCTGTTGATAGATGACCTCTTGGCGTTGGCGTCCCTGGTTTTTGGTGGCTGGGGGCAGGCCTGAAATGATTTCGTGAAGGTTGAGGTTGAGGATTCTGTTTTTCTCCAGCCCGAGAATAGTTTGACCGGCTTGATTGATGGAGTTGACTATCAGTTGTTGGTTGGTGGTTATCAGGCCGGAGTCGATGGAGGCGATAATATGTTCGTTTAAATCTTTAAACTCCATGAGATCATCGGTTGCTTTTTGCAGACGTCTTCTGGTGTCGAGGCGCTCTTTGGCGATGAATCGTAGAATAAAGGCAGTCAGGTAGAAAGGTGCCAGGTTGAAGAAGAGTTGGGAGACGATTTTGTGGTTGCTGCTGACTAGTGCTGGTAGAGGCAAGAAGCTTTGGAACGGGTTGTAGGTATGGGCAAAGATAACCGCAAGATAGAGAAATGTGCAATAAAAGAGGAGGGTGATCATGTGCTGACGTTCCAGATAGAGGGCGCCACCCAGAATAATGAAGTAGAAAAGCGGAAAAAAGAGGCTGTAGAAGCCGCCGGTTAGATAGAGGAGTCCGGCAATCAGGGTGGCATCAGCCAGGAGCTGTTGTTGGATAAAGCGTTCCGGCTTGATGACTTTGGGCAGATGTCGGGCATAGAGTATGGTCAAAAGATAGGTCAGAACAATAAAGCAGTAGAGCGGGATCGGAACCGGGGTAGATTCATGGGCCCAGATAAACTCAAAAAGAATCAAGGCTCCCAGCAAGAGAGTGATCAGGAGAAGGCGAAAAGCCAGGAGTGGTTTTAGCAGGTTTGAGTGGTTGGCTGGGTTCATTAAGTCATTTTCCGCCTAAGCTGTTCTTTCTGATCCAGTAATGCCGGAACCAACATGGTCATCAGTTGCCAGTGCTTTTTTACTGACGATTGACGACTAACCACTGATTAATGAACCACTTCTCCCATCTTGAAGATCGGCAGGTACATGCCGACAATCATGGTTCCTAAGATTCCGCCTAAGAAGACCATCAGCAGGGGCTCGATCAGTGAGGTGATGGCATTAACGGCGGTATCAACTTCATCATCATAAAAATCAGCAATTTTATTGAGCATCTGATCCAGTGCTCCAGTAGTTTCACCGACGGATATCATCTGGACAACCATAGACGGAAAAATACCGCTATCCATCAGCGGCTCTGCAATAGTCTTACCTTGGCTGATACTCTCTCTGGTGTTCATAATGGCTTTTTCAAGAACGACATTGCCGGAGGTGCGGGCAACAATGTCTAAAGAGGCGAGGATCGGTACGCCGCTGGAGATCATAGTTCCCAAAGTTCGGGTAAATTTGGCCACTGCGACCTTGCGTAAAAGGGGGCCGAAAATCGGCATTTTCAAAAACATGTTGTCAAAAAAGTAGTGCACTTTATCGCTGTTTCTGTAGAGTCTTTTGAGAATGAAAATGGTCAGGAAAAGGGCTGCTAAAATGAAGATAATATTGCCGCGGAGAAAGGCGCTGATGTTGACGATAATCTGGGTCAAAAGCGGTAGTTCAGCCCCGAATCCGGAAAACATTTTCTGGAATGAGGGGATGACAAAGATCATCATGATGGCGATGACGATGACGGCGACACAGAGTACGGAAGCCGGGTAGACCAGTGCCCCTTTAACCTTTTTCTTTAACTTCATATTTTTTTCCATGAAGAAAGCGAGGCGGCCGAGAATGACATCCAGAGCCCCGCCGGTTTCACCGGCTTCGACCATATTGCCGTAGAGCGAATCAAAAACCAAGGGATGTTTTTTTAATGCATCAGCCAGGGTTTCACCTTTTTCGACATCTCCTTTGATGGTTGTTAAAACCTTCTTGAACTCCTTGTTTTCCTGTTGGCTGGACTGAATCTCAAGGCACTGGATGATCGGCAGACCCGCATTGATCATGGTTGCAAACTGGCGGGTAAAGACAACGACATCTTTTTCCGGTACGCGGGCTTTAAAGAAGGGAAGATTGATTTCGATATCTTTGGCTTTTTTTCTGACCTTAAGGTCGGTGATACCCTGTTTGCGCAGACTTAAAGTGACGACACTTTCAGAGAGTGCTTCGATTTCCCCTTTAATTTTTTTACCCTGACGGTTTTTGCCCTGCCATTTAAACGTGTCCATGATTTGTCCTTTTGTTGGTTAAAATACTAAATAACTACCTGACCCAGCATTTGTTTTAACTCCATCAAATCATTACTTTTGGCAAAGGCATCATCCATCGTGATTTTTCCGGTTTGATAGAGATTGGCCAGTGATTGGTTCATAGTCTGCATTGAAAACTTGCTTTGACCGACCTGCATCTGGGAGTAGATCTGATGGACTTTGTCCTCCCTGATTAGATTTCGGATAGCGGCATTGGGTACCATCAGTTCCAGGGCCAGAACCCGACCTTTACCGCTACGGTGAGGCAGAAGTTGTTGTGAGATGACGGCCTGGAGAACGAAAGAGAGTTGGGAGCGGATCTGGGGCTGTTGATGAGAGGGGAAAATGTCGATAATCCGGTTGATGGTCTGGGCACAGGAGTTGGTATGCAGGGTGGCCAGGGTCAGGTGACCGGTTTCGGCAACCGTTAAGCTCGAAGCAACGGTTTCCAAATCGCGTAATTCACCAACCAGAACGACGTCCGGATCTTGGCGCAGGATGTAGCGCAAAGCTTTGCTGAAGTCTTCGGTGTCGGCTTTTACTTCACGTTGGTTGACAATGCAGTTCTTGTGGCTGTGGATAAATTCAATCGGGTCTTCAATGGTAATGATATGTTCATGGCGCTCTTCATTGATTTGATCAATCATCGATGCCAGGGTTGTACTTTTACCACTGCCGGTAGGCCCGGTTACCAGAATTAGTCCGCTGGGTTTACGTATCAGTTCCTGAACTATCGGCGGCAGGCCAAGTTCGTTGAACGGTTTGACTTCATAGGGAATGGCGCGAAAGGCACCGGCTACCGTACCTCGTTGAATGAAAATGTTGGCTCGAAAGCGGCTGACCCCTTTAAGTCCGAAGGAGAGGTCAAGCTCGTTATCTTTTTCAAAACGATGCTTCTGGCTGTCGGTCAGGACGCTGTAGCACATCTGCTTGGTTTCGTTGGCGGTTAAAGCGGGGTAGTGGAGAGGTTCCAGAATTCCGTCAATCCGGATCTGGGGCGGACTGGCAACCGTCAGGTGAAGATCGGAGGCGCCTTTATCAATCATGATTTTCAAAAGTTCATGCAGGCTGGCCATAGAGATACTCCACTAATTGTAACGATTAACGTTTAATATTTATGATTTTCAAGTTTGCTAATCCCGGGCCGACACCCTGAGAACTTCCTGAAAGCTGGTGGTTCCTTCGATAAGTTTGCTCAAGCCGCTTTGGCGCAGGCTTTTCATGCCGTTTTTGATAGCCATGGCTTTTAGCTCCATCGTGTTGGCCCCGTCGATAATTGCAGTTTTAAGCTCATCATTGAGGCTCATGACTTCATAGAGGGCAATACGTCCCTTGTAGCCGGTTCGGTTACACTCTTCACAGCCGCTGCCGACCAAACAGACCGCATGTTCAGCGGTTTCCGGATCCATGCCGCTTTGGATTAAGGCACGAGCCGGTATATCTTCTTTTTTGCTGCATTTTTGGCAGACTTTTCGGGCCAGGCGCTGAGCAATGATTATGTTGACGGAGGAGACGATGAGGAAAGGTTCAACTCCCATATTAATCATTCTGGTGATACTGCTTGGAGCATCGTTGGTGTGCAGGGTGGAGAGAACCAGATGCCCGGTTAAGGCGGCCTTGATACTGATTTCGGCGGTCTCCAGGTCACGCATTTCACCGACCAGAATAATGTCCGGATCCTGACGCAGAAAAGAGCGCAAGGCGGCCGCGAAGCTTAAGCCGATAGATTCTTTGACTTGAACCTGGTTGATGCCGGGCAGGTTGAATTCGACCGGATCCTCAGCCGTCATTATATTGTCGGAAATTTTATTGAGTTCACTTAAGGCGGAGTAGAGGGTTGTCGTTTTACCGCTACCGGTCGGCCCGGTTACCAGAATCAAACCGTAGGGTTGGTGGATGGCGTCATCCACCAATTCCAACATGCTTGGTTCAAGTCCTAGTTTGGTCATGTCGAGTTGGAGATTGGATTGGTCGAGCAGGCGCAAGACAATTTTTTCGCCAAAAAGGGTCGGCAGTACCGAGACTCGCATGTCCATTGATTTACCTTTGCCGAGCTTCATCTTAATGCGTCCATCTTGGGGTAGGCGACGTTCGGCAATGTCTAATTCGGACATGATCTTGATGCGTGAGAGGATCGCATTTTTGAGTTTCATTGGTGGTTTCATGATCTCATACAAAACTCCGTCAATGCGATAACGGACTCGGAAAAATTTTTCGTAGGGTTCAAGGTGGATATCGCTGGCCCCGCGGCGAATGGCGTCGACCATGATTTTATTGACCAAACGGATGACCGGTGCATCTTCAGTCTCTTTTTGGAGGAAGGAAGAGTCGGGTTCTTCTTCACCCTGAACCAGTTCAAGCTCCGAGTCGTCAAAGTCGGCGATAATATCATCAAGCATCGATGATGAGTCATAAAATTTATCTATTGCTTCCTTGATCGATACTTCGGAGGCGACGGTGATTTCAACATTGTAGCCGGTGATGAATTTGATGTCGTCAATTGCGGAGAGGTCGGTCGGGTCACAGGCTGCTATAATCAAGGTTGAGCCGATACGGTTGATCGGCATGATGAGGTGCTTGTTGACAAGTTCGCTGGGAACTAGTTCAATAACTTCATTGCTGATGGAAAAATCATGCAGGTTAACAGCCGGAACTCCGAATTGGACGCTTAGGAAATTAACCAGGTCGTCACTGTTGAGGTAGCCCAGGCGAATTAGGGTTGAACCTATTCGTCCCGGGTTTGTTTTCTGTTCACTCAAGGCATGGGCCAGCTGCTCACTGTTGATCAGCTGGGCGTTTATCAAGAGTTCGCCGATGCGTCTGTTTGATTCGTGTGAGGTCATCAATTATTCCAATGTCGGAGGCTTGTTCAGTTGCATACAGCAATAATTGTTCCGAGTTTCATGAACGGAGGAATAGCTTATTTAGAGATTATTTTAAATCTGGAGAGTATACACGGCTTTGTGATTTGTATCAACCCCTTAGGTGTATTTATCAAAACCGGCGAGATTTTTTTGTGTGTCCGATGTTTTAGGTTTGTAATGACATTGTAGATAAATTCACCAAGATTTTCTTTTGCGTTAGTAGTTGGTTTCATGGTACGGGCTTTGATGTAATGTGTTTTGGTTCATCGTTTATTTGCCGCTACTTATGCTAAGGTATTGAAAAGTAAGGTTTTTCATTTATTAACAATATTGAGATCGGTTTGCTCTTGTGATAAAAAGTTCATTGTTTGATGCTAAATAGAATAATGTTTTTTTCTTGACATAATCATTACGATGTTTTAATTATGACATGTTGTTGACATTTTCTTAACTATTCCCCCGGAC
>JAUVDU010000288.1 GCA_030595135.1 Deltaproteobacteria bacterium
GAAGGGATGAGGCGTACATAAAGTACGCCGCAGTGACTGAAAATTTGACACAACGAAGCAGATGAAGAGTTTTCACGACGCCATCAGCGATTGCCCATCTGGATGCCGAATTCTCGGGAGATACGAAAGAAAAAGTGGGGATACCTATCGGGATTGGCGATAAAAGGTTGGTTGGTTACAGGATCGATCTTCTCAAACTCGGAAAAGATCTTCTCTTGAGCACTGTAATCAAATGCATAAATCACATCGACATGAATCCAGTACCCCTTCCAGGGCATGAAACGGCCAGCCAAAATCCAGTCATCATCAGCAATTCGGGCAATTATTGCATTATCTAAAACTATGCCGTCTTCATCCGGGAGTAAGGGTTTCAAATCAAGAAAACGACGCTCGCGACGAGCCGTCATTTGGAAAAGTGAAAACACGGTCTTTTCTTGATAGGCTTCAAGAAGCTCTCGTTGCAGGGCGGGGAAAAACTCATCATTTTGCTGCTCAAGATAGACCTCTACCGGCGAACGGCCGTCAATCAACTCTCGAAAAAGCAGGAGATCAACCAGAGCGCTGGAATCACCGCCTTTTTCCAACTTCAGTTTTCCATCTTTACCCATCAAGCCCAACTCTTTGCCAACCCGCGCAATCGTCGGGCCGTCAAAAAGCTTGGCCACCGCCGTATTAACCGTAGTCATCCTCTGCTGCAAAAGATTATGCTCGCGCTGTTCACGTCTGAATAAAAGCATCTGTTTTCCTAAACCGGCAGAGCCGGAACCAAAAGATGAGTCGAAAAGGGTCGAAAAGGTCAAAGAGGTCTAAGGAGTTACCTCCTTTGACTCCTTAGACTATATCGAGTGTAGACGACTGCTTATAGCTTAAACATCTCCTGATGACCAGCATATTTTTCCCGCAATTTCGGTTTTTCGATCTTACCGGTGGGATTGCGGGGGACATCGTCAAAAAAGAAGCGACGGGGGCGTTTATAACGGGGCAGATCCTGACAAAAAGCCTCCAGATCACTATCATTAAGGCGACGACCCGGTTTGAGATCGACAATCGCGGCTATCGATTCACCCAAACGTTCATCCGGTAAACCAATTACGGCAACATCATTAATATCCTTATGTCCCTGTAAAAAATCCTCTATTTCGACCGGAAAAATATTCTCACCACCGGTAATAATGATATCTTTTTTACGATCCACGAGAAAAATAAAACCATCCTCATCGATACGAGCGATATCTCCGGTAAAAAGCCAACCATCCCTTAAAGTACGGGCCGTCTCTTCCGGGTTGTTGAAATATTCACGCATCACTCCGGGCCCTTTGACCACGAGTTCGCCTTTTTCACCTTGGGCCAAAGTCTCACCCAGAGCATCGACAACCCGGCACTCCCAGTCAAAACCGGGAATCCCGATAGCCCCCACTTTGTGAGTGTTACCCATACCGAGATGAACACAACCGGGCCCGGTTGACTCACTTAAACCGTAATTTGTATCATAATCCTGATTAGGAAAGACTTTCAACCACTCCTGAATGAGACTGGGCGGTACCGGCTGAGCCCCGATATGCATCAAACGCCACTGGGCAAGCTCGTATTTTCCCAAGTCTACAGCCCCATCCTCAATCGCCGTCAGGATATCCTGAGCCCAAGGAACCAGGAGCCAGACAATTGTACCTTTTTCTTCCGAAACCGCTTCCAGAATCCATTCAGGTTTTGCCCCTTTAAGAATAACCGCCTTGGCCCCGACAATAAAGTTGCCAAACCAATGCATCTTGGCGCCGGTATGGTAAAGAGGCGGAATCAGAATCAGATTATCATCATGGTTCTGAAGATGGTGGCGATTTTCGACAATACATGATGACTCCAGATTGCCATGGGTAAGCAAAATCGGTTTCGGCAAGCCGGTTGTGCCCGAAGTAAAATATAGCGCCGCACTATCATCATATTGAAGTGTCAGTTGCGGGTCTTCAGTTTCGCAGCTATCAAGCAGATCGAGATAATTTTCGACGCCACCAAGATCGCAGGAACCGAGACTGAAAAAATGTTTAACCGTACTCATCTGCTCTTTTACGGCCCCAACCCGGTCGAAAAATTCAGGGCCGAAAAATATAACATCAGCTTCGGCGACAGCAACACAATGCCTGATATTCTCGCTCTCAAAACGAAAATTTAGCGGCACCACCCAGGCCCCACTGCGCAAAATCCCAAAATAGAGCGGCAGCCACTCTAAAGAGTTCATAAAGAGGTGAACAACCCGGCTACCGGGCCCAATCCCCCGGGAACGAAGCAGATTAGCAATCTGATTCGCCTGCCGGTCGAACTCAACCCAACTTATCTCACGCCGGCTATTATGTTCAGGATCTCTTTCAATCAGGGCCGTTTCATCGGCATACATGCGCCCGTTCCGGGCTAAAATCTCGGTAATCAGCATATAAATTTCCCTTTCAAACCTGCGGCTGGAAAAAAAAGACAGTTCAAATGATAATTCAAATAATAATCGGATATAGCAATATTCAGACCGATGTAAAACCGATCTACGCTGCAAAATATCACACAAAAAAACTCAACTTTCAGGTTTAACCTAACCCGGCCTAGCCGGAACCAAAAAGGTTTTACACCAAATTTGATATTTGCCACAGAGACCCAGAGATCACAGAGGAAAATCATTTATGCTTTACTTTGTGTTCTCTGGGCCTCCGTGGCTAAAAAGGTCTTAACCATTTAGAGTAAAACATCATTAACAAAAACTTCTACTCAATATCGAGAAATATTTCACCGGCAAATGGTTACTTTTCCCCGATTTATGACCTTGCCATGGATAAATTCGATTAAGAGTTGCCAAAAGGCTGACAACTGAGTTAAAATGGTGACTTCAGATTCAGATCCTATAAAAAACAGTTCGACTCCGGAAACATTATGGAAACTATCCGCATACGGGTCAAAAGAACCAGCTACGTAAACTCCGATAACGGTTATGTCGTACTCAAAGGCGACAGCGCCCGACATTTGGTGACAGCCGTCGGCTACCTGCCCGAGGCCTTGGATGGAGGCAAACTTGCGGGAACCGAATTTGAACTGGATGGCAAATGGGAGATGAGTAAATTCGGCCGCCAGTTCGCCTTCTCGGCGGCCCGCCTGGTCACCAACCAGCTCTTCTATTTTCTCGCCAAAGTCGTCAAAGGCTTAGGCGATAAACTGGCAAAAAGACTGCTTGATCATTACGGCGAAAATGAACTTTTGTCAATTTTAGAAAATGAACCGGAAAAACTCCTTGAGTTTAAAGGGATCAAAGAGAAAAAGCTCAACCTGATCAAAAGTTCCTGGGAGAAACAGAAAAACTTAAGAGCCCTGTCGGAATTCCTCCTACCCCACGGCATTACGCCCAACCTTCTGGTACGGATTTACAATGCTTTTGGCGATGAAGCCGGCAAAAAGATTAGCGACAACCCTTACTCTTTAACTGAAATCCGCGGCGTCGG
>JAUVDU010000234.1 GCA_030595135.1 Deltaproteobacteria bacterium
GGAACATCAGACATTTTATTCTCCTAACCTATTACTTATTAGTCCAGACCGGTTTGCGCTTTTCGAGAAATGAGTTGAGACCTTCCCGGGCGTCGGAGTTGCGCATGCAATCATTAAGATAAGCGCCTTCGACGGTTTCAAGGGCGGCGGCAAAAGGTTTGCCGGAAGCCGCTTTCAGAGCCCGCTTGGTTGAACGCAGGGCCGAACCGCTTAGAGCCGTAAAAGTGGCGATGAATTTTTCAAGTTCAGCCTCGAAATCATCAAGGGCAACCACTTTATTGACAAGACCACAGGCCAACGCGGCATCAGCCCGTAAGGCTTCACCGCCAAGCACTATTTCATAAGCTTTTTTGGGGCCGACAATCGCCGGCAGAGCGGCTACCGCAATCGGCGGGAAAACCGCCAGTTTGATCTCCGGCTGACCGATTTTGATATTTTCAGTAGCGATTACCATGTCACAAAAAAGTGCCACTTCACAACCGCCGCCAAGCACAGCTCCCTGAACTGCGGCGACAGTCGGAATCTCAAGACGGTCAAGACGACGAAAGATGCCATGAAAAGCCTCGATCATATGCGCGACTTTGTCTTCAGTATGATCAGCAACATCAACACCAACCGAGAAAGCCTTTTTCCCGGCCGCCTGGATAACCAATACTTTAAGTTCGGGACCGGCGGCAAGGACACCATCAAGAGCACAATTCATCTCTTCCATGGTGGCGATATCAAGCCAGTTCAGCGGCGGCCGGTTAATCGTCAGATATGCCGCCCCGGCTTTCTCTTCGTAAGTAATAAATTTATAATCAGACATGCTTATTTCTCCATTATATATATTGGCCGCCGTCGACTTTAATCACTTCACCGGTGATGTGCCCGGCGGCGTCGGAGGCGAGGAAAGCCACGATATTAGCAACATCTTTGGGTAACCCGGCTTTTTTCAAAACCCCTTCGTTGATGGCGATCTGTTTAAACTCATCCGGCATCGCTTCGCCCATCTCGGTCAGAATAAAACCAGGAGCCACCGAGTTTGAGGTGACCAGATATTTACCCAGATCTTTGGCCGCAGCTTTGGTCAAGGCAATAACCCCGCCTTTAGCCGCAGAGTAGTTGGACTGACCGAATTTACCGCGCAGACCGTTGATTGAGGTGATCGTAATGAAACGACCCCATTTCTGTTCGCGAAAGATCGGAGCGCAGGCGCGCATATAGTTGAAGGTACCGGTCAGATCGACATCAATAACCTTCTGCCACTGCTCGGCCGTCATCTTCCAGATGGTGCCGTCCCAATTCATGCCGGCACTGGTCACCAGAATGTGAACCGTACCCCACTTCTCTTTAGCCGCCGCGACCAGGGCTTCAGCATCGGCCAGACTCGAAACATCTGCCTGATAGGCCATGGCATCACTGCCCATCGCTTTGATTTCAGCAACCAGGGCTTCAGCCTGATCTGCACTCTTATTATAGTTGACTGCAACTTTAGCTCCGAGAGAGCCTAAAAGTCTAGCAATTTCAGCACCGATTCCCCGACTGCCGCCGGTAACTATAGCTACCTTATCTTTTAAATCAATCATTGTTTTTTCTCCTAGTTTTCGCGTTTGAGGATAACTGCCATGGTTGCTCCACCGCCGCCGCAAATGGAGGCAACACCGAACTCTTTGTCAAGCCGTCTGAGGGCATTATAAAGGGTCACCATGATCCGGGCACCACTACAGCCGGTCGGATGGCCTAAGGCGATGGCGCCGCCGTTGACATTGAGTTTCTCAATGTCGAGATCAAGGCGGGCGACATTACCCAAAACCTGGGCGGCAAAGGCTTCGTTGATCTCAAAGAGGTCAATGTCACTTAAACTCATTCCGGCACGCTGCAACACTTTGGGAATCGCTTCGCCCGGCCCCTCACCCATAAAAGTACCATCGACGGCGGTCTGGCAGAAATCGACCATCGAGAAAAGCGGTTTGACGCCACGCGCCGCCGCCGCTTCCCGGGTCATGGCCACCATCATCGCCGAACCATCAGTCAACCCACAAGAATTACCTGCGGTTACCTTGCCACCCTCTTTTTTAAAGGCCGGGCGCAATTTACTCAAAACTTCAACCGTACTGCCGGCCTTGATTGATTCATCGGCGGTAAATTGAAACTCAGGTTTTTTCCGGGTTCCGGGAATCGTCACCGGAATAATTTCATTGTCAAACCAACCATTATCGGCAGCAGTTTGGGCCCGCTGTTGAGAGCGAGCCGCATATTCATCCATCTCCTGACGAGTAACACCATATTTCTCACCGACATTTTCGGCGGTCATTCCCATACTGACCTTGGCAATCGGGTCAAAACTGTCACCCCAACCATCCTCAAGTTTACGATCGCCCATCTTGAAGCCACCGAAACGGGCTCCTTTAAGCATGTAAGGAATCGTGCTCATCGACTCCATACCACCGCAAAGGACGATATCAGCCTGCTCCAAAACAATCTGTGAGACCGCCATCGACGCGGTTTTCATGCCGGCAGGACAAGCTTTGTTAATCGTGACTCCGGGAGTCAACTGACCACAACCACCTTTCAGGGCTACGGTGCGGCCGGGATTGACGTGATTTCCGGCTTGACGACAGTTACCGATTATCGCCTCATCAACATCTTCACCCTCAACATTGGCTCTCTTTAAGGCTTCCCGAACCGGAAATGCGCCGATATCATAGACCTGCATATCCTTCATCGTACCACCGAAACTTCCCATCGGTGTCCGTACCGCACTGACAAAAACCACATCACTGAGCTTTCTCATATTCACATCTCCTTATAAATAGCACCTTGTTAAGTTGCAATATTAATTAATGTAACTTGGGCTTGACAGCAACTTGTATGCCATCTTATCAATGCCCCCCAAGAGCTTATTGGTTAGAAGCCGGCCATTCTCATGCCGGTAGATTGTTACCATTCAAGGTGATTATTCAGGTTGTTCAAGTTTGCACTAGGAGTGCTGTACCAGCAATAAAAAAGCCCCTTGAGGAGGAGAACTTTCGTTCCTCTTCAAGGGGCTTTTGTTTTATGGCGGAGAGACGGGGATTCGAACCCCGGGTGAGCGCAAAGCCCACAATAGATTTCGAGTCTACCGCCTTCGACCTCTCGGCCATCTCTCCGTTTGTTCGGTGGGGGTTCTTAACATAAGATCCCCGGTAATTCAATATTTACTTTAACACCACCTAAACTCCGGCAGCCTCCTTCAGGGTTTCGACTAGATCAGTCTTTTCCCAGGAAAAACCGGGCTCAGTCCGGCCGAAATGGCCATAGGCTGCAGTCTGCTGGTAGATCGGACGCAAAAGGTCGAGACTTTCAATGATACCGACCGGACGCAACTGAAAATGTTTACGCACCAGTTCCGCCAGGCGCTCCGAAGGAAGTTTGCCAGTACCAAAGGCGTTGACCATGACACTAAGCGGCTCGGCCACGCCAATGGCGTAAGCAAGCTGAACTTCACATTTGGCCACGAGACCGGCAGCCACCAGATTTTTAGCCACATAGCGAGCCATATAGGAAGCACTGCGATCGACTTTACTCGGGTCTTTGCCGGAGAAACAACCACCGCCATGACCACCTTTACCACCATAAGTATCGACAATAATTTTCCGTCCGGTCAGACCACAGTCACCCATCGGCCCACCGACAACAAAGCGTCCGGTCGGATTAACCAGAAATTTGGTTTTATCATCAATCATCTCGGCCGGCAGCACTTTCTTGATTACCTCTTCAATAATCGCCTCGCGCAAGTGATCATACTTGACATCAGGACTGTGCTGACTCGAAATAACTACTGTATCAATCCGTTTCGGCAGATAGTTTTCATACTGAATCGTAACTTGAGACTTGCCATCCGGCCGCAGGAAGTCAAGCGTATTGTTCTTGCGCACCCGCGATAACTGCCGCGTCAGGTAATGGGCAAAGGTGATCGGCATCGGCAT